>JAXDCR010000187.1:0-18707 GCA_034677845.1 Bacteroidales bacterium
GAACCTGTAATCGGGGTTGCCATAGAGCCCAAGACGCAGAATGACGTGGAGAAAATAAGCACTGCGCTGGGCAAGTTGTCGGAAGAGGATCCCACCTTCAAGGTAAAAGTGGATGAGGATTCAGGCCAGACTATCATAAGCGGCATGGGCGAATTGCATCTTGAGATACTGATTGACAGGCTTAAACGTGAGTTCAACGTGGATTGCAACCAGGGAGTGCCGCAGGTGGCTTATAAAGAAGCCCTGCTTACGACGGTGAACCACCGTGAGATATTCAAAAAGCAGACAGGCGGAAAAGGAAAATTTGCCGATATAGTTTTTGAGGCCGCGCCGGCAGAAAAAACGGTGAAGGGGCTTCAGTTCATTGACCAGGTTAAAAGCGGAAATATTCCCCGCGAGTTTATTCCCGCAGTGGAAAAAGGTTTCCGTGAGGCCATGCGTAATGGTGTCCTTGCCGGCTTTCCCATGGAAAACCTTACCATAACCCTGAAGGACGGCTCTTTCCATCCGGTCGATTCAGACGCTCTGTCCTTTGAACTTGCTGCCAGGCAGGGTTTCAGGCATGCTCTCAAGAAGGGTAAGGTGAGTCTGCTGGAACCGGTCATGAAAGTTGAGGTTCTGACACCTGAGGAATATATGGGCGATATAGCGGCTGATTTTAACAGGAGACGCGGCCATATTACAGGAATGGAATCCAGACCGCGTGTCAGGGAGATGTTCGCCCTTGTGCCTCTGGCGGAAATGTTCGGTTATGTGACCATTCTGAGGACGCTCACTTCAGGACGTGCCACATCGACCATGGAATTCTCGCATTATGAGGTGGTGCCTCCCGATATTTCTTCTGAAGTCATTGAAAAATTAACTGGAATAAAAGCATTGGTATAAACGGTTATAAGTTTAAAGACATGAGCCAGAAAATAAGAATAAAACTTAAATCATACGATCACAACCTGGTGGATAAATCGGCAGAAAAAATAGTAAAGACCGTCAAATCGACCGGTGCAGTGGTCAGCGGTCCCATTCCCCTGCCTACGCACAAAAGGGTGTTTACCGTGCTCCGTTCCCCTTTTGTGAACAAAAAGTCGCGTGAGCAGTTCCAGCTTTCCTCGCATAAGCGTCTGCTGGATATTTACAGCTCCACACCAAAGACCATTGATGCGCTGATGAAACTTGAATTACCCAGCGGGGTTGAGGTTGAAATTAAGGTTTGAAACAATTAATCTGTTGAAAGATGCCTGGTTTAATAGGAAAAAAGGTAGGAATGACCTCTGTATTTGATGAGAACGGTTACAACGTTCCCTGCACGGTTCTGGAAGTGGGACCATGTGTGATCACACAGCTGAAGACCATTGACAAGGACGGTTACAAGGCTATTCAACTCGCCTTTGACGAAAAGAAGGAAAAACGCACTCCAGCCGCCATGAAAGGTCATTTTAAGAAGGCCGGCACAAGTCCCAAACGAAAAGTGGTGGAACTGAAAGGTTTTATAAGGGACTGGAAACTGGGTGACACAATTACGGTTGATTACTTTATGAATGACCCCTGGCTTGATGTAACCGGAATATCGAAGGGAAAAGGCTTTCAGGGCGTTGTCACGCGGCACCATTTTGGCGGCATTGGCGATCAGACGCACGGACAGCATGACAGGGAAAGGGCTCCCGGCTCACTGGGCGGATCTTCATGGCCTTCAAGGGTGCTGAGGGGTTTAAGGATGGCAGGCCAGACAGGTGCAAAAAAGGCAAAGACCCTTAACCTGAAAGTTGTCAAGATCATTCCGGAGAGTAATTTATTATTGTTGAAAGGATCGGTACCCGGCGCCAAGGGCTCATACGTCATCGTCGAAAGTCCCGACAGAACATAAAATCCTTAAGTAATGGAACTTGCAGTACTTAAAAAAACAGGAGAGGAAACAGGCCGAAAGGTAAAACTGGATGATGAAATATTTGGAATTACGCCAAACGACCACGCCATTTATCTCGATGTGAAACAGCACCTGGCCAACAGGCGACAGGGCACGCATAAAACCAAGGAGCGGAATGAGATTGCCGGAAGCACCAGGAAGATAAAGAGGCAGAAAGGAACCGGCGGCGCCCGTGCAGGCAGCATCAAGAATCCTCTGTTCACCGGAGGCGGCAGGATTTTTGGACCACGACCGCGTGATTACAATTTCAAGCTAAATAAAAAGGTCAAACAGCTGGCCAGAAGATCAGCCCTTACATACAAGGCAAAGGATAATCAGATCATGGTAATCGAGGACCTGAAGATGGATGCCCCGAAAACAAGGGAATATGCTGAAATCATCAGCAACCTTAAAATGGACGGGAAAAAAACGCTGCTGGTTTTGAATGAGGCGGACAAAAACATATATTTGTCGTCCCGTAATCTTCCTGGCTCCAGAGTGATAACACTTTCTGAGTTAACAACATATGAAATTCTAAGGTGCCATTCGCTCGTATTCGCCGAAAGTTCAGTTCAAAACATTCAGGAAATCCTGTAACCTTCTAATACCCTCACGATGAATATTATTGTAAAGCCCGTTGTGACTGAAAAAATGACCTCCCAGGCTGATAGCCTGAAGAAATACGGTTTCATTGTTGACAGGAAGGCAAACAAAGTTCAGATCAAAAAAGCTGTCGAAAGTCTGTATGGAGTGACGGTAGTGTCGGTAGACACCATGCTCTATGCCGGCAAGAGAAAGTCGAGATATACCCGTACCGGCTTGGTGACCGGAAAGCAGGTTGCCTGTAAAAAAGCGGTGGTTACTGTACGGGAAGGAGATACGATTGATTTTTATAGCAATATCTAATTTACTATTATGGCTGTAAGAAAACTTAAACCTGTAACCCCCGGACAGCGACACCGGATTGCTGCTTCCTTTGATGATATTACCAGCTCGACACCGGTAAAATCATTGCTGAAGCCCTTGCAGAAATCGGGTGGCCGCAACAGCGACGGGAAAATGACGATGCGGTACATTGGCGGCGGCCATAAGCAAATGTACCGGGTTATTGATTTCCGGAGGGACAAGGATGGCATCGAGGCGACTGTAAGGACCATTGAATATGATCCGAACCGTTCCGCGCGCATAGCTTTGCTGGTTTATGCCGACGGAGAGAGGCGGTACATTATTGCTCCCAGCGGATTGAAAGTGGGGCAGACCGTGCGTTCAGGGGCAGGGGTGGCACCGGAGGTAGGTAATTGCCTGAGCCTTGCTGAAATTCCTCTCGGCACGCTGATACACAATATAGAGCTGAGGCCTGGCAGGGGCGGCGCCCTTGCGAGAAGCGCCGGTTCTTACGCGCAGCTGACTTCGCGTGACGGCAAGTACGCCATTGTCAAACTTCCTTCCGGCGAGTCAAGAATGATATTGATTGAATGCAGGGCTACCATCGGAACAGTGTCCAATCCCGACCATGCACTGGAACATTACGGCAAGGCGGGACGCATAAGGTGGATGGGACGCCGTCCCCGGGTGAGGGGAGTGGCAATGAACCCTGTCGATCATCCAATGGGCGGTGGCGAAGGAAAAGCCTCCGGGGGCCATCCGCGGTCAAGAAAGGGATTGTATGCCAAAGGGCGTAAGACCAGAAGCAAAAAAAATCCTTCCAGCAGGTTTATTATTGAAAGCAGGAAAAAATAATTGACTTATACCATGAGCAGGTCATTAAAAAAGGGTCCTTTTATTGATTATAAGCTTGAAAGGCGCGTAATCGAAATGAATCAGAGCGGAAAGAAATCGGTCATCAAGACATGGTCACGCCGATCGCTTATATCGCCCGATTTTGTCGGCCATACCATTGCCGTGCACAACGGTAATAAGTTCATCCCTGTATATGTTACGGAAAACATGGTCGGACACAGGCTGGGCGAGTTTTCACCGACACGGACATTCCGGGGTCATGCCGGAAAACAGAAAGAATAGTTTGAATTAACCCGAAAAAATAGATCATAATGGGTGCACGTAAGCGGATAGCAGCCGAAAAGCATAAAGAGGAAAAAGGGCAGCAGAGCACTGCGGTACTTGGTAAATGTCCCACTTCTCCCAGGAAAATGAGGCTTGTGGTCGATATGATCAGGGGCATTGAAGTCAACAGAGCGCTGGATATTCTCAAATACAGCCCAAAGGAAGCATCAAGAAAGGTTGAAAAGCTTCTTCTTTCAGCCATTGCCAACTGGCAACGAAAAAATGAAGACATGCGCATTGAAAAATCGAACCTTTATGTCAGGGAAATATTTGTTGACGGAGGCCGCACGCTGAAGAGAATGCGTCCTGCGCCACAGGGCAGGGGCTACAGGATCAGAAAACGTTCTAACCAGGTGACAATCATCCTGGACAGTCTGAACAGCAATAATAAAAACCAGGCAGAAAGCCAAACAAATTAATATTAATGGGACAAAAAGTCAATCCGATAAGTAATCGGCTCGGGATCATAAAAGGTTGGGATTCCAACTGGTATGGAGGCAGGAATTATGCTGATAAGCTGGTCGAGGATTTCAAGATCAGGGAATACCTGAATGCCAGGTTGGCCAAAGCCAGTATTTCCAAAATTGTGATCGAAAGAACCCTGAAGCTCATAACAGTTACGGTGAATACCGCACGGCCAGGGATCATCATCGGTAAAGGCGGTCAGGAAGTTGACAAGCTCAAGGAAGAATTGAAAAAAATCACAGGAAAGGAAATCCAGATTAATATTTTCGAGGTTAAAAGACCCGAGCTCGACGCAGCCATTGTTGCCAATAACATTGCCAGGCAGATCGAGGGTAAGGTATCATACCGCCGGGCAGTCAAGATGGCTATCGCTTCAACCATAAGGATGGGGGCCGAAGGGATCAAGTGTCAGGTTTCCGGGCGCCTTGGCGGGGCTGAAATGGCCCGCACCGAAATGCTGAAGGAAGGTCGGATACCGTTGCATACCTTCAGGGCTGACATAGACTACGCATTGGGTGAAGCCATTACAAAAGTCGGCCTGATAGGAGTAAAGGTATGGATATGCAAGGGTGAGATTTATGGAAGGCGCGATCTGGCACCCAATATTGGCGCCAAGTCAGCCAAGCCCAAAGCCAATTTCAAAAAAAGAAGAAAATAACTGTAAACATTCATAACAGTTTTACATCATGTTACAACCCAAGAAATCGAAGTTCAGAAGACAGCAGAAAGGCAGAATGAAAGGCAATGCCCAGAGGGGACATGTTCTGGCATTTGGCTCCTTTGGCATAAAGGCCCTTGATAACGCCTGGATCACTGGAAGACAGATAGAAGCGGCACGCCAGGCTGTCACGCGCCACATGAAACGTGAGGGCCAGATCTGGATACGCATATTCCCTGACAAGCCGATCACGAAGAAGCCGGCTGAAGTGCGTATGGGAAAAGGCAAGGGTGCCCCGGAGGGATTTGTTGCTCCCGTAACACCCGGCCGCATCCTGATTGAAGCCGACGGCGTTCCGTTTGAAGTGGCCAAGGAAGCTTTGCGACTGGGGGCACAGAAACTCCCGATACAGACAAAGTTCGTCATGAGAAGGGATTACGTTGAAGTATAAACACAGCAAATGATAAGCATATACGGTAATTATCCCTGTTGGTCTGTTGATTGCCGGCCGGCGACCGGCAGGCCGACATCGGGATGAAACCGGTAAGCGGGTGGTAAAGAAGAAGAAGATAATAAATATACATTCCTATGAAGACTTCCGAAATAAGGGAATTATCCGTCAAGGAAATTGAAGAAAGAATTGAGAACGAAAAGAACCTCAATTTCAGACAAAGGATGAACCATGCCGTTTCCCCGCTTGATAATCCAATGAAGATACGGGAAACCAGAAGAAACATAGCCAGGTTGGAAACCATACTTCGTCAGAAACAGGAAGAAGCTAAGAAATAGTGTAAACAAAATGGGAAACAGAAATTTACGCAAAGAAAGGATCGGAACGTTCGTCAGCAACCGCATGAACAAAACCGTGGTGGTAATGGAAAAACGAAAGGTGCAACATCCCATCTATCACAAATTCATTAACCGCACGACCAAGTTCATGGCTCATGATGAGACCAACGCCTGCAACATTGGTGATATGGTCAGGATCATGGAAACCCGTCCTTTGAGCAAAAACAAGACCTGGAGGGTAGTCGAAATCATCGAAAGAGCCAAATAATTATGATACAGCAAGAAACCAGACTTTCAGTCGCAGACAACAGCGGGGCAAAGGAGGTACTTTGCATACGTGTTCTGGGTGGTACCGCCCGCAGGTATGCTTCTGTTGGTGACAAGATAGTGGTTACCGTGAAAAGTGCACTTCCTGCCAGCGAGGTGAAAAAAGGGACCGTCAGTAAAGCGGTGATTGTGAGAACGAAAAAGGAAATCCGCCGTTCAGACGGCTCCTATATCCGGTTTGATGACAATGCCTGCGTGTTGCTTACAAACCAGGATGAAATACGCGGCACCCGCATTTTCGGTCCCGTCGCCCGCGAACTGCGTGACAGGTATATGAAAATAGTTTCACTGGCACCGGAGGTTTTATAACCATAACATTAAAGCGATGCAGAAAAAACTACATATCAAGAAAGGAGACGTTGTTTTCGTCAACACAGGTGAAAACAAGGGGCAGCAGGGCAGGGTGCTTGAAATCATCCGGAAAAAGGACAAGGCCATTGTTGAAGGTATCAACCTGGTTTCCAGGCATACAAAACCCAATGCCAAAAGTCCCCAGGGCGGCATCATTAAAAAAGAAGCCCCGGTTCATATTTCAAACCTGATGATGGTGGATCCTTCCTCAGGAAAGCCGACCAGAATTGGCAGAAGACTGAATGACAAGGGAGTGTTGGTAAAATATGCAAAAAAATCAGGTGAGGAGATCAAGTGATGGCAAACATACCTAATCTGAAGAAACAATACAGGGAAAACATAATTCCCCGGCTGACGAAGGAATTTAGTTACCGGTCAGTGATGCAGGTGCCCAGGCTTGAAAAGATAGTTATCAACCAGGGCATTGGCCAGGCAGTGACAGACAAAAAAATGGTGGATGTCACCCAGGAGGAGCTGACCCTGATAACGGGGCAAAAGGCTGTGCAGACCGTGTCAAAAAAAGACATTTCGAACTTTAAGCTGAGGCGGAAAATGCCGATTGGCGTAAAGGTTACCCTGAGGCGCGACAGGATGTATGAGTTCCTTGAAAGGCTTATTAACGTGGCTTTACCAAGGATAAGAGACTTCAAGGGCATACCCTCCAAACTAGACGGCAGGGGCAATTATACACTTGGCATTGCCGAACAGATAATCTTCCCCGAGATTGATATTGATAAGATCAGTAAGATAAACGGAATGGAAATCACCTTTGTGACTTCAGCCCGGACCGACGAGGAAGCGCTTGCTCTGCTGCGTGAATTTGGCTTACCATTTAAAAATATTAAAAAGAACTGATGATATGGCAAAAGAATCCATGAAAGCCCGTGAGGCAAGGCGCAGGAAACTGGTTGAGAAGTTCGCCGAAAAAAGGGCAAAACTGAAAGCCCAGGGTGAATACCAGGAACTGAGCCTGCTGCCCAGAAACTCGAATCCCATCAGGCTTCATAACCGGTGCAACCTGACCGGAAGGCCAAAGGGCTATATGCGCCAGTTTGGTATCAGCAGAATTGCCTTCAGGGAACTGGCATCCAAAGGCCTTATCCCGGGAGTGAAAAAAGCAAGTTGGTAACATGATGTTGAATAAAGAGAAAAAAACAGCACAATGACAGATCCAATAGCAGATTATTTGACACGGTTGAGGAACGCTATTGCCGCCAGGCACAAGATCGTTGAAATACCTTCCTCAAATCTGAAAAAGAGTATAACAAGGATCCTGTTCGATAAAGGATATATTCTGAATTACAAGTTTGTCGAAGATGATGCACAGGGCACAATCAAGATAGCGCTGAAATATCACCCGGAAACCAAGCAACCGGCAATCCGTTCCCTGGAAAGGATCAGCACCCCCGGCCTGAGAAAGTACCGTGGCTGTGAAGATCTGCCCAGGGTTCTGAACGGCCTGGGTATTGCCATTGTGTCCACTTCCAAAGGGGTGATGACCGACAAGGAAGCCAGGAACCTTAAAATTGGCGGGGAAGTCTTATGTTATATTTATTAGTAGGAGGACAAATGCATGTCACGGATAGGAAAATTGCCGGTTAAACTGGGTCAGGGAGTAACGGTAACGGTTGGTGCCGATAATACAGTGACTGTCAAAGGGCCCAAAGGAGAACTGCACCAGAGAATTGACCCCGATATCAAGGTTGAAGTGACGGATGGTGAGGTGCACATTAGCAGGCCCACTGAGCAGAAGCGTCATAAAGCCATGCACGGTTTATACCGTTCCCTGATCAAGAATATGGTTGTCGGGGTTTCTGAAGGATACAGGATCGAAATGGAAGTTGTGGGTGTGGGTTACAAAGCAGAGATCAAGGAACCTCAGTTGCTCGAAATGCATCTTGGATATTCGCATGACATTTATTTTATGGTTCCGGCCGAAGTAAAGGTAGAGGCCAGGACCGAGAGGAGGAGCAACCCGATCATAACCCTCACCAGTGCCGACAAACAGCTGATCGGACAGGTGGCTGCCAAGATCCGCTCATTCAGGAAACCGGAACCTTATAAAGGCAAGGGTGTCAAGTTTGTGAATGAAATACTGAGGAAGAAAGCCGGTAAGTCGGCAACAGCTAAATAAAGCGTAAAATTTAACAAAGGTATGGCCTTAACAAAAGAAGAAAGAAGAAAAAGAATCAAGTTGCGCATCCGGAAGGTGCTGCAGGGAACAAGAGAAAAACCGCGTCTTTCAGTGTTCCGGAGCAACCGACAGATTTATGTTCAGCTGATAGATGACTCGGAAGGCAGAACATTGCTTTCGGTTTCATCCCGCGAAAAAGAGATTGCCGGGAAGGCCGGTATTACAAAGACGGAGACAGCCCGTCTGGTAGGAAAGCTGACTGCCGCCAGATCTCTGGAGCAGGGTATTAACATGGTTGTTTTTGACCGAAATGGTTACCTTTATCATGGCAGGGTGAAAGCGCTGGCTGAAGCCGCCAGGGAAGGGGGACTTAAATTTTAACGCACATGTCAAACGTAAGCATACGCAGGGTTAAGACCACGGATCTGGATCTGAAGGACCGTCTGGTCAGTATTCAAAGGGTAACCAAGGTTACAAAGGGCGGCAGGACTTTCAGCTTTTCAGCCATTGTGGTGGTGGGTAATGAGGATGGCATTGTCGGTTACGGGCTGGGGAAGGCCAACGAGGTAACGACCGCCATTGCCAAAGGTGTTGAGGATGCAAAAAAGAACCTGATTAAAGTGCCGGTTTTCAAAGGAACCATACCGCATGAACAGGAGGCAAAATTCGGCGGTGCCAGGGTGTTCCTTAAACCGGCTTCAAGCGGCACAGGCGTCAAGGCGGGAGGTGCCATGCGCGCCGTGCTGGAAAGCGTCGGCATCCACGATGTTCTGGCAAAGTCAAAGGGATCATCAAACCCTCATAACCTGGTGAAGGCCACCTTCAACGCATTGCTGTTGATGCGCGATGCCTATACGGTGGCACAGAACCGTGGCGTTAAGCTCGATAAGGTGTTCAATGGTTGATGTGAAGTGTAACAACAATTGCTATGGCGACAATCACTATTAAACAGGTAAAGAGCAGGATACACTGCACTAAGCGGCAGAAGCATACCCTGGATGCGCTGGGACTCAGGAAAACAAATTCCACAGTCCGGCATGAAGCCACCCCACAGATCATGGGCATGGTGAATCAGGTAAGGCACCTGCTTCAAATCACCGAATAATAACAATTAAGACATTATCAAACACTATGGATCTGAGTAAATTAAAACCAGCAGCAGGCTCGATCAAGAAGCATAAGCGCCTGGGCAGGGGGCAGGGATCAGGCAAAGGCGGAACTTCAACCAAGGGCCACAAAGGACACCAGTCAAGGTCCGGCTACTCGAGAAAACTCGGCTTCGAGGGAGGTCAGATGCCCTTGCAGCGGAGGGTTCCAAAATTCGGATTCAATAACCTTAACCGCAAGGTGTACAAAGGCATAAACCTGTCAACCCTGCAACGGCTGTCTGATGAAAAGAATCTGACAACCATTGATGTACAGACACTGAGGGAAGCGGGACTTATATCCAAAAAAGACCAGGTAAAGATTCTGGGCAACGGTAAACTTACGACAAGTCTTGAGGTCCGTGCCCACGCCTTTTCAAAGTCTGCAAAAGCTGCCATTGAAGCATCAAAGGGTAATGCAACCATAATCTGAAGCTGAATGAAAGATTTTATTCAGACCTTAAAAAATATCTACAAGATCGAGGAACTCAGGTCCCGGATCTTGTTCACACTCGGTATCATTCTGGTATACCGTTTGGGTTCAAAGATCGTGTTGCCGGGTGTTGATCCGCAACTGCTGGATGCCTTCACGCAACGTACGACACAGGGGGTTCTGGGTTTGCTTGACATGTTCTCCGGAGGGGCATTTTCAAGCGCGTCGGTTTTTGCCCTTGGAATCATGCCTTATATTTCCGCCTCAATAATCATACAGTTGCTTACTATGGCAGTGCCCTATTTTCAGCGCATGCAGAAGGAAGGGGAAAGCGGACGGAGGAAAATGAACCAGATCACCCGATATCTGACCGTGCTTGTTCTGGTGCTGCAGGCACCGGCCTACCTGACCCAGATACCTGATGAAGCAAAGGTTATGGCTGCCACTCCGTTCCTGCTCTCATCCGTGATCATACTGACGGCAGGCACCATATTCGTCATGTGGCTGGGAGAGCGCATTACTGAGAAAGGCATCGGCAATGGCATTTCGCTCATCATCATGATCGGAATAATTGCCCGTTTTCCCTTTGCCATTATAAGTGAACTGACCGACAGACTTAACGGACAGGGGGGACTTGTGGCTTTTCTTGTTGAAATAGTGTTCCTTTTCCTTGTATTTGTGGTCAGCATCCTGCTTGTGCAGGGGACCCGGCGGATCCCCGTCCAATATGCCAAGCGGATTGTCGGAAACAAACAATACGGAGGAGTGCGGCAGTACATTCCCTTAAAGGTGAATGCGGCAGGTGTGATGCCCATCATTTTTGCCCAGGCATTCATGTTTCTGCCCCTTTCCTTTGCAAGATACAGCGGAAGCGGTGAGGCACTGTCAAGGTTTGTAAGTGCCTTTTCAAGGTACACGAGCGTCTGGTACAACGTTGTATTTGCCATACTGATCATTCTTTTCACCTATTTCTATACGGCAATCACAATCAACCCCACACAAATGGCGGAAGATATGAAGAAGAACGGTGGTTTCATTCCCGGAGTGAAACCCGGGAAAAAGACGGCTGAATTCATTGATTCGGTTATGTCAAGAATCACGCTGCCGGGTTCCATATTCCTGGCCGTGGTGGCCATCCTGCCTTCCTTTGCCAACCTGATCGGTATTCAGCAAAACTTTGCCCAGTTTTTCGGCGGAACATCATTGCTCATTCTTGTCGGGGTTGTTCTTGATACGCTTCAGCAGATTGAAAGCCATTTGCTGATGAGGCATTATGACGGATTGATGAAATCCGGAAGGGTTAAGGGAAGGGCAGGGGGATATGCCTCTTCCATCTGATTGAATTTTTAGGTTCTTTGATGATACATCTGAAATCACAGGAGGAAATTGAGCTTGTCAGGGCAAGCAATATGCTTGTGTCGAGAACGCTGGCAGAAGTTGCCCGGCTGATAGCCCCGGGAATGAACACACTGAGGCTGGATCAGGTTGCAGAGGAGTTCATACGGGACAACGGGGGCGTTCCTGCCTTTCTGGGTTACAAGGATTATCCCAAAACCCTGTGCACATCGGTAAACCACGAGGTCGTTCATGGAATTCCATCCTCGGTCACACTCAGGGAAGGGGATATTGTTTCAGTTGACTGCGGGGTTGTGATGAATGGCTATTACGGAGATTCCGCCTATACCTTTGCGGTGGGAAACATACCGGAAAGGGTCAGGATGCTGCTCATCACCACAAAGGAATCGCTGTTCAGGGGTATTGAACAGGCTGTGGAAGGCAGGAGGATAGGGGATATAAGCCATGCAGTGCAGCAACACTGCGAAGACAGAGGTTTCTCCATAGTGCGGGAACTGGTGGGTCACGGCATTGGAAAATCTTTGCATGAATCTCCCGAAGTGCCCAATTACGGTAAGAAGGGACAGGGAGTAAGGCTTAAAGAAGGAATGACCCTGTGCATTGAACCTATGGTGAATATGGGCCGGAAAGAGATCGTATACGGACGTGATGGATGGACGGTAAAGACAGCCGATCAGTTGCCTTCAGCTCATTTTGAGCTTTGTGTGGCAATCAGACCGGAATGTCCGGACATACTTTCAACATTTGATTTTATTGAAGAGGTTTATTATAATGCACCTAATTAACAGGATATGGCAAAGCAACTGTCAATAGAACAGGATGGCATTATAAAGGAAGCATTGTCCAATGCCATGTTCCGGGTTGAATTGCAGAACGGGCACATCATCACTGCACATATTTCCGGCAAGATGAGGATGAACTACATTAAAATTCTTCCCGGTGATAAGGTGCGGATTGAGATGTCGCCCTATGATCTGACAAAAGGAAGAATAACATTCAGGTACAAATAAATTGAACATTTGAAAAATGAAAGTAAGAGCGTCGGTTAAAAAGCGCACTGCAGACTGCAAAATGGTCCGCAGAAATGGCAGGTTATATGTGATCAACAAAAAGAATCCGAAGTACAAACAGCGGCAGGGTTAAACATTAAACTAATTAATATCAAATAATATATGGCAAGAATCGTTGGTGTCGATTTACCAAAAAACAAAAGAGGTGAAATAGGCCTTACCTATATTTTTGGCATTGGCCAGAGTTCTGCCCAGAAGATCCTTGAGAAGGCCGGCGTGGATAAGAACACAAAGGTAAAGGACTGGACCGATGAGCAGGTTAACCTCATCAGAAAAATCATTAATGAGAATTACAAGGTGGAGGGTGAACTGCGCTCACAGGTGCAGCTGAACATCAAGCGGCTGATGGACATCGGAAGCTACAGGGGCATCAGGCACCGCCTGGGACTGCCGGTAAGGGGACAGAGCACCAAGAACAATGCCCGCACCCGTAAGGGCAGACGGAAGACAGTCGCTAACAAAAAGAAAGCTACCAAATAATATCTGATACATGGCAAAGAAAACTGGAACAGGTAAAAAGAAGGTTGTAAAGATTGACCCTGTGGGACAGGTGCATATTCATGCCTCCTTCAACAATATTATAGTGTCTGTTACGAACAGCCAGGGGCAGGTCATCTCCTGGTCATCCGCAGGCAAGATGGGGTTCAAGGGCTCAAAGAAGAACACGCCCTATGCAGCCCAGGTGGCAGCGGCAGATTGCTCCAAGGTGGCATATGACCTCGGACTGCGTAAAGCCAAGGTTTTTGTGAAGGGTCCCGGCGCAGGCAGGGAATCAGCCATACGGACAATTCATACCTCAGGCATTGAAGTTGTTGAAATCGTGGATGTCACTCCCCTTCCCCACAATGGCTGCCGGGCACCTGGCAGGAGAAGGGTTTAAATAATTTGGGTTGAATCAGTATTAATCTATATAAAATGGCTAGATATACCGGACCAACATCGAAAATATCAAGGAAGTTTGGTGATCCGATTTACGGACCTGACAAGAGTTTGGACAAGAAAAACTACCCTCCGGGTCAGCATGGGATGAACAAAAAAAGAAGGAAGCTGTCGGAATACGGCATTCAGCTGCGTGAAAAGCAAAAGGCAAAATATACATACGGAGTGCTTGAACGTCAGTTTGCCAATCTTTTTGACAAGGCTTCCAGGAGCAAAGGGGTAACGGGTGAAGTGTTGCTGCAGTTGCTGGAATCCAGGCTTGACAACCTGGTTTACCGGCTGGGCATTGCAGCCAGCCGCTCGGGAGCCAGGCAGCTTGTTTCGCACCGTCACATCACGGTGAACAACCAGGTGGTCAATGTTCCATCCTATCTGGCAAAACCGGGTGATGTGATTGGCGTGCGTGAAAGGTCAAAATCCCTTGAGGTCATTCAGGATTCACTGAGTGGCAGGCGGACAAACGTTCCCTGGCTGGAATGGGATGCTTCGGCAATGGCAGGTAAATTTCTCAACCGGCCTGAAAGGGAGCAGATACCGGAGAACATAAAGGAACAACTGATAGTCGAATTGTATTCTAAATAACCGTAATTATAAATCTATGGCCATACTAGCTTTTCAGAAGCCTGATAAGGTGATCATGATAGAATCCGACAACAGGTTCGGAAAATTCGAATTCCGTCCCCTGGAACCAGGATATGGCATTACAATTGGCAATGCGCTCCGCAGGATCTTGTTGTCTTCTCTGGAGGGATATGCGATTACTGCAATTAAAATTGACGGGGTGGAGCATGAATTTGCCTCCATCACCGGTGTCATTGAAGATGTTGTCGATATTGTGCTGAATATCAAACAGGTTCGTTTTAAAAAACTTATCGAGGATGTCAACGATGAAAAAATCATTGTCACCATATCAGACCAGGATGTGTTCAAAGCAGGAGACCTCAACCGTTTCCTGAGCAGCTTTGAGGTACTGAACCCTGACCTGGAAATCTGCCATATGGAAAAGGATGTTGAGCTTCATTTTGAAATATACATCAACAAGGGCAGAGGCTATGTACCGGCTGAGGAAAACAAACCTTTTGATGCGGAATTCAGTCTTATACCTGTGGATGCAATCTTCACCCCTATTGTCAATGTGAAGTATTCTGTTGAGAATTACAGGGTTGAGCAGAAAACAGACTATGAGAAGCTTCTGATGGAGATCACGACTGACGGGTCCATTCATCCCAAGGAAGCGCTGAAGGAAGCTGCCAAGATCCTTATTTATCACTTCATGCTGTTTTCGGATGAGAAGATTACCCTTGACTCGGATGAACGGGCTGCCAATGAAGAGTTTGACGAGGAAGTTCTTCACATGCGGCAGCTGCTGAAAACCAAACTTGTAGACCTTGATCTTTCGGTGCGTGCTTTGAACTGTCTGAAAGCCGCTGAGGTGGAAACACTTGGTGACCTGGTCAAGTTCAACAAGAATGACCTGCTTAAGTTCAGGAATTTTGGCAAAAAATCACTTACCGAGCTCGATGAACTTCTGGAAACAATGAATTTGTCATTCGGGATGGACACCCTGAAATACAAGCTGGACAAAGACTAATTAAACAATAATTCAGAAAGACCTTCAACCTTTCAAACAAACTAGGATTCACCATGCGACACAATGATACAGTAAACAATCTGGGACGTAAGAGTGCGCACCGCAAAGCCATGCTTTCAAACATGGCCACATCACTTATTCTTCATAAGCGGATCAAAACGACCATTGCAAAGGCAAAAGCATTAAGGGTATTCATAGAGCCCATCCTGACAAAATCGAAGGATGACACGACGCATGCAAGACGGCTGGCTTTTACGTACCTTCAGGATAAAAAAGCGGTTAACGAGTTGTTCAGGGAGGTCTCTCCGAAGATTGCCGAAAGACCGGGAGGATACACCCGTATCCTGAAGCTGGGAAACCGGGTGGGTGATGCCGCTGAAATGTGTTACATCGAACTGGTTGACTTCAATGAAAGCATGCTTACAGCCAAGGTTGCCGCCGAAACCAAAACAACGCGCCGTGGTGGAAGGAGAGGCTCCAGGTCAAAATCTGAAACGAAAGCAACGGCCGGCAGGAAATTAAAAGCCTCCGGAGCCGTCCCTGACGAAACCAATGCTGCTGAAAGCACACCTGCAGAAAAACCGGACAAGGTAAAGGTTAAAAAGGCTGCGCCCAGGAAGGTAAAAGATTCAAATACAGAAGAATAAACCTGAAAATAAGGTCGTTCAGGCTCACAAGAAAGCAGCTGTCCGCGCTGCCGTGATGCCATGTTCGACAGGTAATCCGGTCACTGGTGCCGTGGCCCGGATCTACGGCATACCCTGTGAACCATGTTGCTGGTCAGGTGGGCAACCAGGGCAACTTTACTCAGGGATTGCGGTATTTCAGGTTATCGGGTACTGAGGGCCGTATAATAATTACGATGCTTTCATCAAGGCCCCTTACCTCTGCCTCAA
Source organism: Bacteroidales bacterium (assembly GCA_034677845.1). Lineage (GTDB taxonomy): Bacteria > Bacteroidota > Bacteroidia > Bacteroidales > UBA10428 > UBA5072. The sequence goes on from JAXDCR010000187.1 coordinate 16,119, forward strand.
CCCTCCTGTTCAGTTTTCTTCCTTCAGGATTGTCGCTTCCGTCGGCATTGGTATTGATTGCCGCAAAATTTGTCTCCCCGAGTCCCCTTACTGTCATCCTTTGTTTTTCAGCACCCAGACTGACAAGGAAATCATAAGCTGCCTGTGCCCTTCTTTCAGAAAGCTTAAGGTTATAGTCTGCTGGTCCCATGGCATCTGCATGACCCACCAGCAATATCTGAACCAAAGGAAATTCATCAAGCAGGGTATAAAGTTTTCGCAGTTCATCCTTGCCTGCCTCGTTCAGGCTGGCACCATCGAAGCTGAAATAGACGGGATTCAGCAGAAGTTCCCTTGGCGGTTTACCGGTGGCTTGCGCAGGGGTTAACCGGGATGCAGCAGCCTCAGTGGGAGCAGGAGTTTGGAGATCCTGCAGGGAAGCCGGGGTAGTCGGTTTTTCCTCGGGCTGGGGCGGAAGCTGTTGACCTGTCACCGGAACAGCAAATCTGCCGGTTTCGGCCTGTGACAGTTCCTCCGCGACACCTGCTGGTTCACCGGGCACCAGCTCTGCAAGCAGGTCCAGCAAAGCTTTATCATCCGAGGGTTGTACGGCATAGATGTCCTCATTTCCAAAACCCTCTTCCCTGTACAGGGAAACATAGCCAATTCTTGCGTCATGCCAGGGATAATAAAACAGGTCATCATCCGTGGTGCTGACCGGATATCCCAGATTGACCGGCTCTCCCCAGGTACCGTTCGGCCCCAGCGATGACATGAAAATATCATAGCCGCCCATGGTTTCATGGCCTTGTGAACAAAAGAAAAGTATGCTGTCATTTTCGGTTATGAACGGGGTGTCCTCATTTAAAGCCGTGTTGATCACATTGCCCAGGTTGACGGGTTCAGACCATTGCCCGTTATTCAGGAGGGTGGACTTGTAAATGTCCATATTCCCGAGGCCATCCCTGCGGTTGCTTGTGAAATAAAGCGTTTTGCCGTCTTTTGAAACAGATGCATGCGATTCCCAGTATTTGGTATTAATATCCGTGCCTGAGACTGGCCTGGATTGCTGCCAGACCCCGTCCCTGAATTCACTTGTATAGATGTCGCTGTTAAAAGGATCTTCCTTTGTCAGGTAGAGTGTTCTGCCATCCCATGATATGGAGGATACGTACTGGTCACCGTCCGAGCCGATCTGAGGGGTAATGTTAATGGGTGCCGACCAGTTGCCGTTTATGAAACTTGAGTAGTAAATGGCTTCGTAAAAAGGCAGTTCATTCATATACACCATGGTTTTGCCATCTCCTGACACAACAGCCTTGTAGTTTGAGGAATTTCCGTTTATAGAATCGCCGAGATTGGTGAATCGCACATCGACAGGTTTTTCCATAAAACGGAGGGCAGTGTTGGAAGCCATGATCTGCTGATCGGCAAACTGAATTTCAACAGGTGAGGTGCTGATTTCCTTGAAGGTCGTATAGGCCTTGATGGCATCTTCAAGCCGGTTGTTGACACGGTAAGCATTTCCCAGGTAGAGATAGGCATCGGCAGGTGCGCTGATCTGTTTAAAGGAACTCTCCCTGTATTTTTTGGAGATATTCCTTACGGCTTCTTCCAGGTAGGGAATAGCCCTGTCTTTCTGGCCCGGAAGGTTCAGGTAACAGATGCCGATCCTGTAGTTTATATTGGCATTGGAGCTGTAGCCGTTTTTATACAATTCCTGGAAATCGTAAAGGGCATCGGCGTATTCTTCCTGTGCAAGGAAGAACTCACCGTCGAGGAAGTACTCCTTCAGTTCAGCCTTGCTGATTTCCTGCGCATGCAGGTGAAACGAAACCAGCAGCAATACCAGAGAACTGATAGTTTTCATAATTCAGGTTTATTGGTTCTGATACAATATAAATATCCTTCTTCCCCTTACGGCTTTTCTCCTCCCTGACGGCTCAGGTGCTCATCATTTTTTTTCTTTCTGTAAATCAGCAGGATCAACATTACAATAATGATTGTGTTGATAACGATGAGAGACTTGATAAGCAAGGGTTTATCAACGCCGGTAAAAAATCCCTTCTTTTCTGTCAGGCCTGCTTCTAAAGGCTTCCTTTCAAGCATGATTTTAAGGAGAAGCCTCAGGATGTCATTTTCAGTATATCCGTAATTGTCAGCAGCTTCAAGCATATATCGCACAACCTCTATGGGTCTGGAGAATTGTTCAGGGTCTGTTGCCTGCAGAGCCGCCAGTATTCGGTCGTTTGCATACCGCAACAGGGAGGAGATGAACTCACCGGTATCTTGAATGTCAATTAAGTCCAGCAAAAGCTGGTAAATCATTTCGCGGTTGAATTCATGGTATTGCGACTGGTTGAGAAGGTAATTGAGCAGTTTCTCATAGGTATTGATATCCAGACCCCTTATATCAATCTCCTGAATGAACTCCTTCAGCGCGCCACTTGCCTGTTCTGCAAGAATATCCCTGAAAAGCTCAACATAGTAATAAGGATCTTTGCGGATTTTTTCAACATTGTCGATCACCTCTTTCCTTGAATAGCCGCCTGATTCACTTTCACCGAGCAGATAGGTGATGAACTCACCCGCATTGACAATGTCAAGATC
>JAXDCR010000188.1:0-14152 GCA_034677845.1 Bacteroidales bacterium
TACCTATGCCTGGTCATTGCCCCTTGGGGGAGGAAGCATTATCGGATCGGCAAGTCTTGACACCGTGGTGATCAACTGGACCTCCGCCGGCAGTTTTTCGGTGAAAGTCGAGGAAACCGGTTCTGAAATGCGCAGCAACACACTTCCTGTCGTTGTCAACCCCCTGCCCCCGGCATCCAACACGGTAAGCGATCCGGAAATCTGTTCGGGCAGCACTGCCACGGTTGTCATCTCTGCAACCGATCCCGGACTGTCCTTCCAGCTGTATCTTGAAAGTGACAAGTCAGCGGTTGGCGCCCCTTTCAGCAGCGGACCAGGGGGTGACATCAGCACTCTTGTCGCACCGGTTTCAAGCACCGGATATTACCTGGTGGCTACCAATGAATATTTCTGCACGGCAGAGCTGACGGATCATTCGCTGGTAACCGTTAACCCCCTGCCTGTTCCCGGGCTCAGCGGCACACAAAGCGTTTGCGAAGGCGAATCGTCGGTCTATGAGACCGATGCGGGAATGAGCAGCTACAGCTGGAGCGTGACCGGAGGAAGCATCATGGCTCCCGGAAACACGCAGCAGGTAACCGTGATCTGGGGTTCTGTCACAGGCACCTCCGAAGACCGCCTGCTGACGGTCACCTACCAGGATGCCAAGGGTTGCAGTGCAGATGAGCCCACGGAACTGCAGGTGACAGTGAACCGCGTTCCCGTTACAGGCCCCGCTTACTATGTACCCAATGAAAACAATCAGTGAATCACATGACCTGTAATGGAAAAATTTATATAAAATATTGAAAATAAATAAAATGCAAACTTTTTTATTAACCAACTAAATTTTTTTCAAATGAGAACTTTTAGATTTTCAAACGTTTTTCTGTGTGCTGCCCTTGCAGCCATGATGTCTGTCAGTGCCTTTGCACAGCCCTACCCTCCAACACCTTACGAGGAATACGATTCTGATAAGGACAGTCCCACCAACGTGGACTACGTCACCTTAAAAACCGGCGGAACCACGATGGGTTATTATGCTTTGCCTGATACGGTCTACCATCCCAACTATGTCACAACGGGTGCGCTGACGGCAGGTTTCTGGTGGAACTGGACCAACCCGGTTTATCCTGCCGGCGGTCCCGCCACTTTCAACAAACCAGCCGGGGCCAACTATGTCACCATCCGTTATCCGGCACTCGGCAACTATGAGATCAACGTGGCAGAACATGCACCGGATGCATACGGTGGGGCCTGCCTGAACGATTCGACAGTGATGAACGTCACTGTTGTCAGTCCCCCGTCAGCCGGCTTCACTACTCCCGACAGCCTGGACGGCTGCGGCAGCCTCGGTGTACTGCCTATCAATATGTCCATCACCGAATCAGTACCTGCAGCCATGGCATCATACGCTTTCAAGGTCGTGCTGGTACGTGAGAACATCAATGTTTCCGGTGCAAGGACAGCGCTGATCGACTCGACCGTTGTGTCAGACTTTACGCTGGCATCCAAGGGAAGGGTGGGTTCAACCGCCGGTTTTACCGGAGCCTCGCCCAACTTTGACTATGACTTCAACTCCGTTTCCATTGACGTGGCAAACAACCTGCGCACCAAATACACCTATTATCTGGTACCCACAGCAGGGGTCACCGGCAGCGGCATTGTATCGGCCATATCGCACAAGTCAGATTACCTGGCGGGACAGGTGAACGGTTATGCCTTCACGGATGCTTCCGTTGCATTTGTTGCCAACCCTGCACCCGTTACCGGTCCAATTTACTATGTGCCTAATGATTTCAACTATTAACAGGTACGCGGTCATATAGAGGCAACAGCATCATAACCGGAAAAAGCGCTTTCATTTGAAAAAGAGTCTGGTCATATTGATCCTTGTGCTTACCATAGGCTCCATGCCGGGGTACGGGCAATTGTTACCCTTTGCCTGTGCCGGCAATATGGAGTCCTATGGTGTGCAGGGATTGCCCAACTCGGTCTTTTTCTGGGAGATAGAAGGAGGTGAGATCGTCAGCGGCCAGGGCAACGACACAGTCGTTGTCCGGTGGAACTATGCTACGGGAACTCACCGCATCAGTGTGACTGAGCAGACAGTATACGGATGTTTCGGGACGCCGGTCTCCTCAGGCGTTGACATTAATGCACCGGTGGCCGATATCGGCGATGACGCCGGTTTTTGCGAAGGCGACAGCTTACTGCTCGATGCCCGGACGACCTACAGCTCTTCGCTGTCTTACCTGTGGTCTGACAACAGCACAAATCCCACCCTTGTCACCAGGCAAGCCGGAATCGTCTGGGTGAAGATCACAGGTGCCGATGGTTGCGCCGACTATGACTCAGCATCCGTAAGCGTCTATGACCCTCCCGCGGTTGACCTTGGAAAGGACACTTCGCTTTGCGGCTCCAACCTGCTTCTGGTTGATGCAGGCGACTACAGCGCATACCGCTGGTCGACCGGTGACATCATCAATCCCCTGCTGATTGACGGCAACAGGAGCGAACCTGAGGCGATCTGGGTGGAGGTGACAGACCAGAACGGCTGCAAGGGCTCCGATACCCTCATTGTTGGGGTGTGCAGCATAGATCTGCTGTTTGCCGACATGCCCAACACGATCACGCCGGGCGACAAGAACGGGCAGAATGACACCTGGGTGATCCCCCATATTGAAATGTTCCCGGAGGCCGTGCTTGAAATCTATGACCGGTGGGGAAGGTTGATTTTCAGGACAGCCAATGTCGCAGACAATCCATGGAACGGTGAATCCATGTCGGGACAGGAAATGCCAATGGATGCCTATTTCTTCGTGCTGGACCTGAAGATGAAGGGTGTCGATCCCATAACGGGTTATGTAAACGTGATACGCTGATGGGACTGATTAATATGAATCATTGAAAAACAGAAAGTTATGACATTCAGAAAAATCTGGCTGATCCTGATTGCGGCAGGGATTTTTTGCTGGGCTGCGAAAGCACAGCAACTTCCGGTATACAGCCAGTACACCATGAATGCATTTCTTATCAATCCGGCCGTTGCAGGGCACGAGGGCTACACCGCCATTAACCTGACGGCACGGGAGCAGTGGGTGGGTCTGAAGGATGCACCGGGGACCTATGCACTGAGTGCCCAGACCAGGTTACTGAGAAACAGCCACATCTCGCGTTTCGCTTCCGTAAGACGGCGCAGAAAGGCCATGTCAAGAAGCGGCCGCGTCGGATACGGAGGATATGTCTTCACCGACATGTCTGGCGCTTTTAACCGTACCGGCATCCAGGGCACCTACAGTTACCATATTGAAATGAACGCATCACAGCTTTCCTTCGGCGTCTCTCTTACGGGTTACCAGTTCAGGATCAACGAGGAAAAGATGAAGCTGCTGGATCCGGATGACCAGCTTTTACTGAATACTGAAAAATCGGCTTTCATCCCGGACGCCAATTTCGGAGTCTATTTTACCAACCAGTATATCTATGCCGGCATTTCAGCCATGCAGCTGTTCCAGAGTCCTCTCAGGCTCGGGGCCGACGTGAACGGTCCCGGTTTTAAAATGATGCGTCATTATTACCTTATTGGCGGATACCGTTTTGAGATCAACAGGGACATACTGCTGGAGCCTTCCTTCCTTTTCAAAACGACCGAGAAGTTCGTCGCGCAGATCGATGTAAATGCAAAGCTGTACATCCGGGAAAATTACTGGGCCGGCATTTCTTACAGGACAGGAGGAAGCTACAGCCTGGTGGAAGAATCCTTTAACGGCAAAGGATCATCCGCCATCATCATGGGGGGACTGAAGGTTGATAAGTTTTATTTCGGATACGCTCTGGATTATACTTTCAATGCCATCGGTGCCCGCACACTCGGGTCACATGAAATCATGGTGGCAGTAAAATTCGGTGAAACCGCCCGAAGGTACAAGTGGCTTAACCGTTATTAGCGATATATTACTGTCCCCGGTTCTCAGAACAGTGTATGGCAATAAGTTCACTGGCACCCTGGTGGCCAAGATCCATGGCTTTTTTAAGATCAGGGCACGCAGCGTCGGGCTGACGCAGGTTTATGTAAGCAACCGCCCTGACATAATAAGCCTCAGGGTAGTCAGCACGCAGCGAAATTGCCCGGTCGTAATCTTCAATTGCTTCCCTGAACATATTAAGGTTGGCCTTTGAGACACCCCGGTTAAAATAAGCCTCAGGGTATGAAGTGTTGGCTTCAACCGCTTTGTCATACCAGGTGAGCGATTCACTGAAGTTTTCCTGCATTGAACTGATGACACCCATTGTCAGGTAGGCGCTGGCATTGGAAGGTTCCTGCCTGATCAACTGTTCAAGGTCACGCCTTGCTTCATTCAGCCTTTTCAGGTTAAGGTAAACCAGAGCACGGTTGTAAAGCGACTGGCTCAACTTGTGGTTCTGCCCGACTGATTTATTAAAGTCAGACAGCGAGGCTTCAAAGTTACCCTGCTTGGCCAGCACGGTCCCCCTGTTGAAGACCGCATCAATATTGCCCGGGTTTATCTCGAGGACCTTGCTGAAATCTGCCAGGGCACCTTCCAGATCGTCAATGTTAAGCTTCAGGTAACCACGGTTGAAGTAAGCATCCTCATTGTCCAGGTCCACCGACAGCAGCCTGTCATAATCCTCAAGGACACCTTTGTAATCGTCAAGAGCTGAACGGGCATCAATGCTTTTTAGATACGCGTCTATGTTCTCCCTGTCGAGTTCCATTGACTTGCGGTAGTCAGCCACCGATTCCCGGTAATTGCCGAGTGCCGCCAGGGCAACTCCTCTGTGATAATAGGCAAGGGCAACCATCGAATCCAGGGTTATGGCAGCAGTGAAATCGGCAACGGCATGACCGGCATCCTGCTGCTTCATGAAGGTCAATCCCCTGAACAGCAATACCTCAGGTTGCAGGCTATCGAGGGCGAGCGACTGATTCAGGTCAGACAGGGCACCGTCTAACTGCCCCAGGTAATACCGTGCCTGACCACTGCCCTTCCATGCCTGCGGTGAACGTGAATACCACCAGACAGCCCGCCTGAATTTTAGGAGCGACTCATTGTACTTTTTCTGCAGCAGCAGGTTTTGCGCCTGCCTGACCAGGCTGCCTGAAATATTCTTTCGTGTGAAATAGCCAAGGCAGACTATAAAAACTGCAAGGACCAGGAATGCAACGGCAACGGTCAGAATTTTATGTTTCACTGCGGTAAGATTAGATTGTATTTGCCTCCCATATCACGTACCCGCTCAATGCAAACCTGAAAAACCGCGTTAGCGACCAGTAAATATATCTTTTGGTCGGATACCCGACCGCCCCGACAAGCATGGCAACCCCGGAAAAAGGAAGGGGGGTCAGGGCGGCGACCATGATCAGGTACAGTCCGTAAGTCTGCAACAGAACCTCCGTCCTGCTGAGATATTTATCGCGAAGATATCTGTAGACCCTTGTAGTGTGCAGGTACCGCCCGAAAAGATAGGCAAGGAATCCGGCGGTATATGAAATCAGAATGAATATCACCACAAAGGTGATGTAATAATCCGCGTCACCCCTTCTGAGTGCCCAGATAAGAAAGAATTCCGGAGGAATGATGCCGATGATCAGCTCTGACAGGCAGAAGATCACAAGGATCAGCGCCGTTTTTTCGAAGAAAGGCTCAAATTTCAGCAGCAGTTCCTTGTTTACATTATGCTTGGTAAAGACGAACATGGCAACAATAATGGCAAGCCAAACCAGACCCTTAAGCAGGTTTCTGAGGAAAAAGGAAGATTTCTTTTCCTGTTGTTCCATGCCGGGAGTATTAGTGCATCATCACTGTTACTGAAATTAGGGCAATGATTTTTATAAAAATTTATTTTAATGCAATTTAACCCCGATCATGTGAATAAATTCTTCACGTGTGCGGCTGTCTTTCAGGAAACATCCCGTGAAGGCCGATGTTGTCGTCACCGAGTTCTGTTTCTGAACGCCCCGCATCATCATGCACAGATGTTTGGCTTCAATGACAACGGCCACACCCAGGGGATTCAGCACGTCCTGGATGCAGTCACGGATCTGCATGGTAAGTCTCTCCTGCACCTGCAACCGCCTGGCAAAAGCGTCCACAACCCTGGCAATTTTGCTGAGACCGGTAATGTATTCATTAGGGATATAGGCAACATGTGCCTTACCGAAAAAAGGCACCATATGATGTTCGCAAAGCGAATAAAGCTCGATATCCTTTACGATGACCATCTGCTTATAGTCCTCATGGAAACTGGAAGCCCGCAGGATCGCTTCAGGATCAAGAAAATAACCATGGGTGAAAAACTGCATGGCTTTGGCCACCCTTTCCGGCGTTTTTTGCAGTCCCTCCCGGCTGGGATCCTCACCGAGAATTTCAAGCACCTTTTTGTAAAGCGATGCCAGCATCTTGGTTTTTTTGCCGTGAAACCTGTCAATGCGCTCAAAACCCGCTTCAGATATTCCTTCCAGTATTTCCTTCTTTTCTTCCATATGGGGCATGATCATGCGAAATTATTTTTTCAATCGTTCGATATTAAAAATATCTTATCTTTAATTCAACCTTGCAGGTTAACAAATATAAAAACTTTTTATTAGCCGGAAGAAAAAAGATTGGACATGAAGATCCTTATTGTAGCCTCCTCCAACCATGAGGTCAAAGCCTTACGCGACAAACTGAACTTCATCTATAAGCTCGACTTCAACCTGCACAGTTATCAGTACGGTATGCTGGATGTCGATATTCTGGTGACAGGGCATGGCAGTGTGTTCACCACCTATCACGTGCTTAAGACCCTCAGCGTTTTCAGCTATGACCTTGCGATCAACATTGGCATTGCCGGTAGTTTTGACTATTTCCTGGAGCTGGGAATGGTCACAAACGTAGTCCAGGACCAGTTTGCTGATCTGGGATTCGAGGAGAAGGATTCCTTCTTCACACTGACGGAAAAGGAAATGCTTCCTGAGGACTCTTTTCCTTTCACGGGGGAAGTGTTGCGCAGTCTGGGGAATTTCGAGATTGAGACCGTTGAATCTCTCATACCTGTCAAAGCTATTACAGTCAACACCCTGCATGGTAAGATGGAAAACATTCAGATGGTCAGAAACAAATTTAAATGCGAGATTGAGACTATGGAGGGGGCGGCCTTTTTTTATGTGTGCCTGATGGAAAAAATACCCTTTCTTCAGATACGTTCCGTTTCTTATTTTGTCGAGCTCCGTAAGGTCGAGAACTGGAATATACCATTGGCACTTAACAATCTGCACAGCACGGTGATGGATATCCTGAATTCACTCAACCAGAACTGACCCTTCCATTCTGAATCTGACGGATATGGTTCTTTACCTGCAATACACCAGTAGATGATCGTAGTGACCGGAGCAGCGGGTTTCATCGCCAGCAACCTGGCAGGCAGGCTGAATGATGAAGGCCTGGACCGTCTGGTCCTCGTGGATGATTTCAGCAAAGCATCCAAGCTGAAGAACCTTGAACACAAACGTTACCTCATGCAGGTACACAGGGATGATTTTTTCGGATGGATGGACAAGAACCATCCGGAGGTGGAGTTTGTCTTCCATCTTGGCGCACGAACCGACACATCTGAATTCGACACTTCCGTGTTTGACCGCCTGAACCTGGACTACACAAAAAAGATATGGTCAGCCTGCACGGCTTTTTCAATACCTCTTGTCTATGCTTCCTCAGCCGCGACATATGGTGCAGGCGAACTTGGCTATGATGATGATCATTGCCTCATACCAAGGCTTAAACCCCTGAATCCTTACGGTGAATCAAAGAACGAATTTGACAAGTGGGCTCTCCTGCAATCCGCCTCACCTCCGGTGTGGGCGGGACTGAAGTTCTTCAATGTCTATGGCCCAAACGAATATCATAAGGAACGCATGGCATCGGTGGTTTTCCATGCTTTCCGGCAGATAAGAGACACCGGCCGGATGAAACTTTTTCGCTCGCACCGGGCGGGAATAGGAAATGGCTTGCAGATGAGGGATTTCATCTATGTAAAGGACGTCGTGAACGTGATCTGGTTCTTTTATAAAAATCGGCCGCCATCCGGGATTTACAACCTGGGCACAGGAAAGGCCAGAACTTTTCTGGACCTTGCCCTTGCCACCTTTTCGGCCATGAACATTCCACCGTTCATTGAATACATCGACACCCCATCGGACATCAGGGATACTTACCAGTATTTCACTGAAGCAAGAATGGAAAAACTGGCTGCAGCCGGGTACGGCAGACAGTTCACCTCACTCGAGGAAGGCATCAGGGACTATGTCAGCCGGTATCTTATGTCAACAGATTATTGCTGAAAATGGTCAATTGCTGCCTGCCTCATATCTGCCGGATTGGATACCCGGTTGCTTGCAGGTCCGCGACAGGTGACTCCTGCCGACAGCCTTGCTGCCCTGAATGATGGATAAACCCTGGCGTGAAGCCGCCTGTGATGCATGCAACCACATTAACCAAAAACAAACATATGAAGTTCATAAGCCTTTTTTTGTTAATGATGCTGTCAGGCACCGTCTGCGGCCAGAATTATGAACTAAGCTCACCCAACCGGAGGTTGCTGGTGCAGATTGCTGTCGGGGATTCCATCTGTTTCAGCGTGCTCCAAGACCAGCATCCTTTGCTTGGCCCGTCTGAAATCGGCATCCATATCAAAGGCCTGGAAGCGCCTGAATGGAAAACCAGAAGAACGCAGAGAAAAAGTGTGAATAACACTGTATATCCCGTTGTCAGGGAAAAAGCCGCCCAATTCAAGGAGCAGTACAATGAGCTTATATGCCACCTGCAGCAAGACATTTCACTTTGCTTCCGGGCATATGACCAGGGCATTGCCTGGCGCTGGATTAGCGGAAAGAGAGACAGTCTGACCATCGTCAATGAGATGGTAAAGCTGGCCTTTCAACCGTCAGACAGCAGCTGGTATCCAATCGAGGGGGGCTTTTATTCACACAACGAGAGGCTCTATAAAAAATATGCCGTCAGGGATATCGGTCCCGACAGCCTCGCAAGCCTGCCTTTGCTTGTATGCCATTCAGGTACGGCTATGCTAATCACCGAAGCCGACCTGTACAGCTATCCGGGAATGTGGTTCAGGGGAGACGGCCAGGGCCGCCTGACGGCCACATTTCCTCCCTATCCCCTGAAGGAGGTGCTGTCAGGTGACAGGAACAGGAGGGTCACGGAAACAGGGGACTTCATTGCCATAACCGGCGGCCGGAAAAGCTTTCCCTGGAGGGTGATCACTATAGCATCGTCAGATAAGGAGTTGCTGGATAACAACCTGACGTACCTGCTTTCACAGGCAGCAACGGGGGATTTCAGCTGGGTGAAACCGGGCAAGGTGGCATGGGACTGGTGGAATGCCCTTAATGTGTACGGCGTGGATTTCATATCGGGTATCAACACAGAAACCTATAAATATTATGTGGATTTCGCTTCGAGATACGGGATCGAATACATCATACTGGATGAAGGCTGGTCACCGACAGCTGATATTACGACATGCGTGAAGGATATTGACATGCCGGCCCTGATGCAGTATGCCAGAGAAAGAAATGTCGGTGTCATCCTGTGGGTGTTGTGGACAAGTCTGGACGCTCAGATGGATGAAGCGCTTGACCTTTATGAATCATGGGGTGTCAGCGGGATTAAAGTGGACTTTATGCAGAGGGATGACCAGGTGGCAGTCGAGTTTTATGAAAGAACGGCCAGGGAAGCGGCCAGAAGGAAGCTGCTGGTTGACTTTCACGGATCCTTCAAGCCAACCGGCATGGAACGTCTCTATCCAAATGTGCTGACCAGGGAAGGCGTTTACGGGCTTGAACAATCCAAATGGGATAACAGCCGGAGCATCAGTCCCGAGCATAACGTCACGCTGCCTTTTATCCGCAATGCAGTGGGACCCATGGACTATACCCCGGGCGCCATGCTCAATGCTCAGAGAAACAGCTGGGCGCCCATCTTCAGCAGGCCTATGAGCCTCGGCACGCGTTGCCACCAGCTGGCTATGTATGTTGTTTATACAAGTCCCCTCCAGATGCTTGCCGATGCCCCTTCCAATTACTACCGGGAACCGGAATGCATGGACTTCCTGAGCAGTGTGCCTTCCGTATGGGATGCAAGTGTGCCTCTCCTGGGAAAGACCGGAGATTATGTCGCGGTGGCAAGAAAAGCAGGCAACGGCGACTGGTACGTGGGAGCCATGACCGACTGGGATGCAAGAAACCTGGAGATTGGCCTTTCTTTTCTCGATGAGGGAAACTATACGATTGAGACCTTGCAGGATGGCGCCAATGCAGACAAAGTTGCCTCAGATTACCTGAGAAAAACAGGCACGGCCGGAAAACAATCGGTAATCTCCGTTCACCTGGCTCCTGGAGGAGGATGGGTGGCCAGACTGAGAAAACAATAGCGCACCTGACACCCCGTCACCGGATGAACCCGGGGAGAAAAGCTTCAGGATGGTTCACAAAAGCACAGGATAAGGGATTTTTATGTAACTTAGCGGTATCAGGGGTTTTAACCACCATGAAAAAATCAAAAACAACCGAATGAAAAATTGCATTGCATACTGTAAGGTATGGGTTTCAGCACTTGCCATGCTTGTTCTTGGCATTCTGCTGTTGCCGTCATGCTCTGAAAAAGAGGACGAGGAGAAATTTGAAAACCTGAAGAATTTCGAAAAGGTATATACAATCCGCCAGGCATCCATTCAGATCCTTATGGCTTCGCTGAGTGCCAAATATCCGGAAGCAAATTCAATCATCGAAAAGATGAGGTACGATGTCGATGTATACCGCATCACGTATGAGACTGTGTACAGGGATTCAGTCATAAATGCATCGGGACTGGTGTGCATACCCGTTGCCAAAGGACAGTTTCCGCTGATCAGCTTTCAGAACGGTACCTTGACAAAGGATGACAATGCCCCGAGCGTGAATCCGTACAATACTGATTACGTCATGCTTGAATCCATGGCAGGAAACGGCTACATAATGCTGATGCCCGATTATATAGGTTTCGGGGCCTCAGCAAAACTGATCCATCCTTATCATCAGCGGACAACCACAAATGACGCTGTTCTGGATATGCTGCCGGCATGCGAAGACCTCCTGAACACCGAAGAAGTGCAGGCAGGCACCAACGGCCATATTTACCTGATGGGATATTCACAGGGAGGCTGGGCCACACTTTCCGTTCTTGACGAGGCAGAAAACGGGAATGGCAATTTGCAGATAAACGGGGCGTCCTGCGGGGCGGGTGCGTATGATCTTCTGAACGTATCGGAATATTTCCTTGATCAGGAAACCATCTCAAGTGTCCATTACCTGCCCTATTTTATATTCTCCCAGATAGCATACGGAGCCATCACGGACGGACTGCAAAAGTTCTTCAATGAACCATATGCCAGCCGCATACCGCAGTTGTTTGACGGTTCAAAGAGCAGCGGTGAAATAACCGCCCAGTTGAACGATACCATTGCCCGGCTGATCAAGCCTGATATGATACTGAATTTTTCAACCTCCCCTGCCTATGATCAGGTAAGGCAGGTCATGAGCGATAACAGCATACAGCCATGGAACACATCCACTCCTCTCAGCTTTTATCACGGTACGGCAGATGAGACTGTGCCACCTTTTCTGTCACAGGATATTTACGATGGATTTATCCAAGCCGGAACAAGCAGTTCTACCGTCAGTCTTATTGAAATGGAAGGAATGACGCACGGGACGGGGATCATACCATGGGGTATCAGCACCATAAACTGGTTTAACCAGCTGGAAGGAAACTAATCGCAGTCAGAGGAAGTTTTTGTCCAGGAAATCATGGAACTTATCCTTGTACTGGTCGCTTATCGGAATGTAAGTCTTTCCGAAAACGATCCGGCTTCTCTCAATTGTTTCAATGCGGGTCAGGTTTACGATAAAGGAACGGTGCACACGCATGAACCGGGAAGCAGGAAGTTTGCTCTCCAGCAGTTTCAATGAGGTAAGCGACAGGATGGGCTTTGTTTCGTTGTAGACATACACCTTAATATAATCCTTCAATCCCTCAATATACAGGATATCATTGAAATTGATCCTTCGTATCTTGTATTCTGATTTAAGGAACAGAAACTCGTTGTTTGCCTCAACCTTCGTAAGGGTATTTTGTTCCAGCTGTATAAGTTTACGGGCTTTGTTTGTGGCCTTGAGAAATTCCTCATAGCTGAAAGGTTTCAACAGATAATCCACTGCTTCCAGCCTGAAACCTTCCAGGGCATATTGTTCATAGGCAGTTGTAAAGATGACCTTTGGTCCTTTTTCAAGAGAACGTATGAATTCAATGCCACTCAGGTCCGGCATCTGAATGTCCACATATACCAGGTCAATGGCTTCCCTGTTCAGGAACTCGACCGCATCGAGCGGATTGTCGAACATGCCCAGCAGTTCCAGACCCGGAGTTTTCCGGATATAACTTTCAACCAGCTGCAATGCCAGGGGTTCATCGTCTATGGCAATTGTCCTGATCATGTTCATTTTGATTTTTCAATGTCAATTTCAAGCAGCACGTTAAAACTGGATCCGGCTTTGTTCACTGTCAGCCGGTGTTTTTCGGGGAACAGCAGCTTAAGCCGTTTGGTCACGTTTTCAAGTCCGATCCCTGCATATTTCTGGGATGATTCGCCCGCAGGTTTGCTGATGCTGTTATTAGACCGGAAAATAAGTTTGTTGTTTACAATCTCCAGGGTGATGTCTATGAAAGATTTTTCCCTGTAGCTGACGCCGAATTTAAAGGCATTTTCGACAAAGGGGATGAACAACAGGGGCGGCAGGGGAAAGTCCTTATATTGATCAGGGAAGGAAACACTGAGAGAAACTTTATCACTCATCCTCAGCTTCATCAGGTCAATATAATTGTTCATGAATTCAATTTCACGGCTGAGCGTACTGTGCCCTTGTTCCGTTTCATACAGCAGGTAACGCATCAGTTTGGAAAGTTTAAGGATTGCGTTTTGCGAATCCTTGGTATTGATGTCAATGAGCGAGTAAATGTTGTTCAGGGTGTTGAAAAAAAAATGGGGACTGATCTGGTTTTTCAGAAATGCCAGTTCTGAATTCAGTTTCTCCCTTTCCAGTTCCTTCTGTTTTTTTTCTATCAGGGAATGCTTATCCAGCACCTTGAGACCCAATGAAAAAAATGTCAGGAACAAGGCAGCAATCGAATAATTGTATATCTGAAAGGGAAGGAATGATCTCAACATTCTGGAAAGGCCACCGCTATCCATGGGGCCGGGCCTTCGCTCCCCGTTGTTGGGTGGTGGCACCCCCCCCCTGTTTCCATTGTCAGGATACCTCGTTCCACCTGCAAATGCTCCGCGTACGGTCGTATCACCCGGAAAACGATTACCGGCTGCAGATGTAACCCTTGCGGATGTATCCCCGGGGAACCGGCCGATACCTGGTTCAAATCCGCCGTATCTCATAGAATCACCAGGCATTCTGCCCTGACCACCGCCTGAGTCGTCCTGTCCGCTGAACCTTCCCGGTTGCCCCTGTCCTCCAAAAGGATTGAAGAAGCCGGGCTGTCCGGAACCATCCTCACCGTTTTCACGCTCAGTCTGAGAGGCCCTGCCGGCCTCCTGCAGCAATTCCGCCATAGTGACCGTATCGCTGGGCAGCCTGTTGGCAACTTCGCTCAGCCGGATTGTCATTTGCCTTTTAAAGAAACTTTCGTTGGCGGCTTCGGTCAGGTAATAGACGCCAACGAGCAGCACAAGCGCCGAAAGAAAGTACAGCAACTTTTTACCTTTAAGGAATAACTTAGGGACGAGCAGCAGATAATTCGTATAAAAAATAAGCAGGTAGGTGGCAGTGTTGACAATGAAGAACCAGTTGAATATGGAGGAACTCCCGAAATATCTGTTGCTCAGGTAGCGGGGCAATATAAGAATGATTGTCCACGCCAGGATATGAAGGATGATCCTGCCCGTGGCTCCGGAAAAGAATTGTTTCTTCATGCGATCATTTTGTCAGTAATTCATCAGTACTAAGTTTGTTGCACAACAAATGAGACACAAAACAATCATGCTTTCTGAAGAAAACAATCGCATGGGTGTTTATATTCATAAGTTTATTGCAGCATGCAAATTT
>JAXDCR010000189.1:0-3801 GCA_034677845.1 Bacteroidales bacterium
GTTACAGGCATACTGCTGATTTTTGGAATTTTAAGAAAGGAATTGATACTGGTCATGCTGGCAGCCTATCTAGGTACCGCCAACTTTTCTGATGCACTGACTTCACAACAGATGATCACCCTTGCCATCGTCAGCATGTTTTATGTTCCCTGCGTGGCCACCATTTCAGTTCTCTGGAAAGAATACGGATGGAGAAAGGCATTGGCAATATGCATCCTTGAAATTCTTTTTGCCATAGTACTGGCGGGTCTGGTTAAAAGAATAACCGATTTTATTTTCTGAAATCATTTCCAACGCTCAGACAATCAAGGTTAACAGGCATCTTTAATAAGCAAAACTGCATCTGCACGCAGTGAACATCAAAATTTGTATTTTTGTCCCTATACCAGAACTTTCATCCAACTTACCACAAACCATCATGAACATTTCCTATAACTGGCTGAAGCAATACATTGACGTTGACCTGGATCCGCATGACCTGGCGGCTGTTCTTACCGGCATCGGACTTGAAGTAGAATCGGTCGAAACGGTTGAAAAAGTGAAAGGGGGACTGAAAGGATTTGTCATCGGTGAGGTGGTGAGTTGCAACAGGCATCCCGGTGCCGACCATCTGTACGTGACCAAGGTGGACATCGGCGCAGGGCAGCTGCTGGACGTTGTGTGCGGAGCGCCCAATGTCGCCACGGGTCAGCGGGTGATCGTGGCAACGGAAGGCAGCACGGTTTATAAAGGAAGCGAGAGCCTGCGTATCAAAAAGACCAGAATAAGGGGGATTGTATCAGAGGCCATGATATGCGCGGAAGATGAAGTGGGCCTCGGCGACCGCCATGAAGGGGTCATGGTGCTGCCGTCAGATGCGGTCGTGGGAACTCCGGCAGCCGAATACCTCAACCTTCAGCCTGACATCAGGTTTGGCATCGGCCTTACACCGAACCGCATAGATGCCGCTTCGCATTACGGTGTGGCAAGGGACCTCGCCGCATACCTGGGAAAAGAAAAAAAGATAAGACTTGTAAGGCCTGATGTAACGGCATTCCATGAAGGAGATGATGAATACCGGATAGAGGTGGTCATTGAAAACACACAGGCATGCAGGAGGTACGCAGGCGTGTGCATGACGGGTGTGCACGTAGCCCCTTCTCCCCTGTGGCTTCAGGAACGCCTGCTGTCGGTGGGTCTTAATCCGGTCAATAATGTGGTTGACATATCCAATTTTGTGCTGTATGAACTGGGGCAGCCCCTGCATACATTCGATGCGGATGAGCTGGCCGGACGCCAAATCATCGTAAAAAATCTTCCGGAAGGCAGCCGTTTTGTCACCCTTGACGGCACGGAACGCATCCTGTCCCCTGAGGACCTTATGATCTGCGATGCCGAGAAGCCGGTTGCCATCGGGGGTGTTTTCGGGGGACTGCAATCAGGCATCACGGATACTACCCGGAATATTTTCATTGAGAGCGCTTATTTTAACCCGATCACCATTCGCCGAACATCCAAGCGGCACCAGCTATATACGGATGCATCCTTCCGCTTTGAACGGGGGGTGGATCCCGAAATGACCCTGACGGCACTTAAAAGATGCGCCCTTCTTATCAGCGAGATCGCCGGCGGCACCGTGGCCTCGTCCATCGTGGACGTGTATCCTGAACCCGTTGTTCCGGCCGTGGTGAACATCAGGTATAATAATATATCCGCACTGATCGGCACAAAGCTTGAAGACGCCGCCGTCAGGTCCATACTGGAATCACTCGACTTCACGGTGCTGAAGGAAGACCGCGACGGTATGCAGGTCAGGGTGCCACCCTGCCGGGTCGATGTGACCCGTGAAGCCGATGTCATTGAAGAGATCCTGAGGATATATGGTTACAACGCAGTCGGCCTGCCGCAAAAGCTTAGCGCCAGCTTGTCCTTCAGCAGAAAGCCCGACCCGGAAAGCATGGCGGAGAAGGTTTCAAACCATCTGTGCAGCCACGGTTTTTATGAGATCATGTGCAACTCCCTGACAAAGTCTGCCTATTATGATTCACTGACATCCTGGAAAAGCGAAAACCTTGTCAGGATCCTCAATCCGATCAGCAGCGATCTGAACGTTTTGAGACAGACACTGATATTCGGGGGGCTCGAGACAATAATCCACAACATGAACCGGCAGAGGCCGGACCTTAAGCTGTTTGAATTCGGCAACTGCTATCATTATGATGCAGATAAAAGCTGTGCGACGGATCCACTGAGGCCTTACCGGGAAGAGCGGCTGCTTTCCCTGTTCATGACCGGAAAGGCTGCAACGCCCGGATGGAATGCCGGCAAAGAGATACCTTTGTATTTTCAGCTTAAGGGCCACCTGGAAACCGTGCTTGCCCTGATGGGCTGTGAGGCGGCAATCCTCAAGACCGAAATCTTTTCCGGCAAAGGTGACCTGTATAGCAGTGCCATCCGGTACAGCCTTGACGGTAACGTGCTTGCCGAGCTTGCCCTGCTGAACAACGAGATCGTGAGGAATTTCGGCATGGACGGCGAAGTGGTGTATGCCGAGCTTCCCTGGGCAACGCTGGTCACCATGGCCGGCAGGCAACAGATCAGGCATAACGAACTTCCCCGCTACCCCGAGGTGCGAAGGGATCTTTCGCTCCTGCTGGACCAGTCGGTAAGCTATGAGCAGGTTAAGGAAATTGCCTTAACGGAAGGGGGCAGACTGTTGAAAAGGATTAACCTTTTTGATGTCTATGAGGGAGACAAGGTCGAAAAAGGAAAGAAGTCCTACGCCATCAGCTTTATCCTGCAGGACAGCGAAAGCACGCTCACCGACGCTGCCATCGACAGGTTTATGCTGCATCTGATGGATGCATACCGCAGCAGGCTGGGTGCGGTGATCCGCTGATGGCGTAAAGCTGACAGGCCTTTCCGTGTCATGTAAGCATTGTCTGGTTTTTTCTGATTGATCAACCTGCCATGTCCATGATAGAATTATTTCAAGGAGACATCACCACGCTCAGCGTGGATGCCATTGTCAATGCCGCCAATAAAAGCCTTCTCGGGGGCGGAGGGGTTGACGGAGCCATCCACCGGGCTGCCGGAAAGGAACTTCTGGAGGAATGCCGCAACCTGCATGGCTGCGATACCGGGGAGGCAAAACTGACAAAGGCATACCGGCTTCCGTCACGTTATGTCATTCATACGGTGGGACCTGTCTGGCAAGGCGGAGGGAAAAATGAGGCATCACTTCTCAGGAGCTGCTATTTAAGCAGCCTTGCCATCGCCGAGCATGAAAATTTTGAAACCATTGCTTTCCCCAATATCAGCACAGGGGTTTACGGGTACCCCAGGGAGCAGGCTGCATCCGTTGCACTGACTGCGGTCAGGGAGTTCATGGAAACTGCCAGATATGTTAAAAAGGTCATCTTTGTATGCTATGATCGGGAAAACGCCGCCATCTATAAGCGCCTGCTTTCAGCAGGAAATCAGGGATTCCGCAGCATAAACGGCACAAGGCATTGACATGACCCGGCTATATTCCCGGCTTTGTTGCGGAGGCCAGGTCATTGACGGACAGCAAGGTTATCGGACCCGCCGGGCATGGTTATGCAAGTTTCTGCAGGGCTTCTTTCATCCGCTTCATGGCTTCCGTCAGCTTTTCATCCGAATTGGCAAAGGATATCCTGATGCATGCCGGATCACCGAAAGCTTCGCCCGGCACGGTAGCAATATGTGCTTCCTCCAGCAGATACAGGCACAGGTCGTTTGAAGTGCCTATCTTTTTACCGTTGAATGTCTTTCCCAGGTAAAAATCAATCTTGGGGAACA
>JAXDCR010000190.1:0-7112 GCA_034677845.1 Bacteroidales bacterium
AAAATATGTTCCTGACCGCCCTGCTGATGCTTTCGGGTCATGGCATGCGCCTGAATGGCCAATCTCCGAACCTGGTGCTGAACTACAGTTTCGAGCAATATGAACAATGTCCGCAGGATTATACGCCCCAGGACCTTTCGCATAAACTTGTTCCCGGCTGGTCTTACCCGACGGTTGCTACACCTGATTATTTCAACCGCTGCAGCCAGAAAAACGTGGGTGTGCCGGTAAACTTTGCAGGAGAAAGCGAACCGCTGACCGGAAACGGATATGTAGGAGCCATTCTGAGCGGAACGGAAGAAAGCTACCGTGAGTATATACAGGGCCAGCTGAAGGAAAGCCTTGTCAGGGGCAGGCAGTATTGTGTCAGGTTTTCCTACAGGCTCGCTTCCTATTCCAGGTTTGCCGTGGATCAAATGAGCCTTTATTTCAGCGATACCGAAATCAAAAATGACATAAACACCAACCTGCCCTATACACCGCAAATTACGAATCAGGCTGGGCTTTTCCTTGACAATATTTCAGAATGGCAGGAAACCTGCACGGTATACACGGCAAAGGGAAATGAGCGGTTTTTCATCATCGGGAATTTCAGGGATTACGATCACACGAACTACGTGGTGACAGACAAGAACATGGTCAACCTCCGCAACAAGGCATACGCTTATTATTATTTTGATGACGTGTATGTCACCCCGCTTGAGGATTGCAAAGACTGTCCCTGTGTGCAGCACGACTTCGAAAGCCGGATCGTGGAGTATTCTTATACGGGGGGACAGGATCCGCTGACCGGAGAAACCAGAAGCATCATAAATGACGGCAGGATCAGGCTTGCCCTGATCGGAGGCACGGCACCATATACTGTGACCTGGAACAACCAGATGACAGGAACCGAATTAATAAACCTGCCTGCGGGAGAATATGTTTATGTCGCCCGTGATGCTTTCAATTGCATGTCAACCGATACGATCAGCTTTACTGAGCCTCCCCTGACACCCCCTGAGGACGCAGATCCGTTGATGAACATTGAAGAGGGGGCTTCAGTGATACTGGAGAATATTTTTTTTGAATATGACAAAACCGAATTGCTGCCCTCTTCCATCCCTGAACTGAACAAAGTGGCCAGCTTCATGACCGGTCAAAACATAAGCCTTATTGAAATATCGGGCCACACAGACAGTGACGGTAGTGATGGGTACAACCTGAAACTCTCCCAGGGCCGGGCCGAAGCAGTTGTTGCCTATCTTGCCTCACTGGGTGTGGAAAAAATCCGTATGCAGGCAGTAGGGTACGGTGAAGCGCGTCCCATTGATACCAATGCGGATGAAAAAGGAAAAGCTGTTAACCGCAGGGTCGAATTCACCCTCATAAAAAGGTAAGCATGGCAGCATTATCAGGTTTCATAGAGACCAGGGCAAGAATGTTTTTTATGCTGATTCTGTTCAGTTGCACCTCACTTTCCGCCCAGAATATCAAAAGATCCTACAAACTGCTGGAGGACTCAGACTACATTAAGGCTCATGATGCTTTCAGGGAAGTGCTTGTTTCAGGTAAAAACAATGCGGCTGCCTCGTTTGGGATGGCGCTGCTGTATGCCGATGAAAAAAGTCCATACTTTAACCTGGTCGAATCATGGGCGCTGGTTCGCCATCTGCAGCCTGAGCTTGCCAAACTGACTCAGGAAGAAATTGAAATCATCGGTGACTATTTCCTGAACACCGAAACCCGGAAAAGCAGCAGACCGGTAAAAACAAAGATTGAATACGCCGTCAGCATTATTGAAGCCAAACTGATCAAATTCATCAGGGAAGAGAATAACCTGGAACTTGTCAATGATGTGATCCGGAAGTTTCCCGATTTCAGACACTATGACAATGTGGTACATATCCGCAATCAGCTTGAATTCAGGAAATACGAGAAACAGCACACGCTTGACGGATACCTCGAATTCATGGTGAAATTCCCTGACGCGGCACAGGTGGAAAAAGCAAGGGCATATATAAACGCCCTGGCCTATGAACAGGCAAAACAGGCAGGTACGGTTGAAGCAATGAAAAACTATTTAAGCCAGCACCCCGGCGCCAAAGAGTCGGCCAGCGCAGTGAGAGACCTGCATGCAATGGCCTTCGGGCAGGCAAAACAGGCCAATACGCTGACCGGACTTGAGGATTTTATAGCTGAATATCCGGATGCCCTTGAAGTGGCCGAGGCCAGGCAGATCCAGCAGCAATTGCTTTATGAGCATGCCAGAAAGATACAAACCCTTGAAGCCTATGATGAGTTCATCAGAAAGTATCCTGAGGGACAACGGTACATCGATATTTTCAACCTTAAATCGCTTGACCTGGGCATGAAATTCCTTTCCGCACACCCCCTTCCCGAAAGTGACGTTCTGTGGGCCAGAAGCTTCAACAAGGAAGGTTACACGGCACTTCCGAATTCATGCCTGACATCCTGTCCTGATGGCTCCTGGGTCATCGGTGCCAACCTGAAAGCTGAATCAAACGGAACCACCGGGGTCTGGATCATCAAAACGGACAGCAACGGCAAAATGCTCTGGAATAAAGACCTTAATGGAACAGGCAATTCCGATGTCAGACTTCTACGGGTGAGCCCTGAGGGAGAGATAATAGGGGCCGGCTGCATTCAGGCTCTAAATGATACCACAGAGGGCATTTTCAGGCTGTTTAAGGTTAGTTCCGATGGCCGGATGCAGTGGAGCAGGACTCTGGGTAATTTGCGCGTCCTGAGCCTTCTGTTGGCCCGAAACGGGCATATCATACTGGGGGGATATAAGATTGATGACAAACTAATGGCACATTATGCGGTAATGGTGGTGGACACCGGCGGCAGAAAGCTCCTTGAAAGGACATACGTGGGCAAAGGGGTGGTGCACAGCCTTGGTGAAATTCAACCAGACGGCATCCTGCTGGCAGGAAGCCGGTGGATAGCCACTATGGACAACAGGGGATACCTGCTGTCTGAACTCCCTGCCGATCCTGCTGACAGCCTTACCTGTGCCGTCGTTCTGCCTTCAGGCGAGTTAGCGGCCGGAGGACTGCGCAACCATAAACCTTTCATCAGAAAGATCACGAAAGCAAACAAGCCTGTATTTGATAAAGAACTTCTATCAGCAGATTCTGCACTCACGGTTCAGCTGAAAGCACCATCTGCAGGGGAATTAATGACAGGGTGGACAAGGAGCCCCGAAGGAGATAAAATCTTCAGGATAAACACTGCAACTGGGGATATCCGGCAGCCAGCAAGGTTGCCGGGGCCATACCGCCTGACAGCTTCAGAGGGAGACGGGGAGAACCTTATGCTGCTGATGGAGGCGGAGGGACAATTGCTGCTGATCCGCCAGAGGGAATTATAAAGGAATGCCTCTGTCAGGTTTATCTGATCGTTGTTCAACATAACAGCACTGAGTATGAATCCGGAAGAACTGCTTTCATCAAGGAATATTAAGCATCAGCAGAAGGATATGCTGGAAAGCCTGAAATATGCCAGTTATATTCAAAGGGCTTTGCTGCCGCCGCAGGAGGAATTCAGGAAGTATTTCAGGGATTATTTTATCATGCACCAACCCCGGGATATTGTGAGCGGCGATTTTTACTATATCAACCGGAAAAAAAATGACCTCATCATAGCTGTGGCTGACTGCACAGGTCATGGCGTACCCGGGGCATTCATGAGCATTCTCGGAATGACCTTCCTGAACGAAATCATTAACCGGTCAGACTTTTTCAATGCCGCCTCCGTGCTGAACCAGCTGCGTGAAAGAATTATGAAGGCGCTGTGCCAGAGGGGAGATGACCATGAGCAGAAAGATGGACTGGATATGGCATTGTGCATTATCCGGATTGACCGGCAAAGGCTTCACTTTGCAGGTGCCTTTAATCCTCTTTATATCCTGCATGAAGGTCAGCTTGACATTCTGGAGGGCGACAAGATGCCGGTGGGCATTGCCCCGGACGAGGAAAAGTCTTTTACTGATCACGTATACGAATTGCATGAAAGGGATGAGCTGTTCCTTTTTTCTGACGGGTATGCAGACCAGTTTGGCGGTCCCCATGGCAAGAAATTTAAATACGGCCAGTTCAGAGAGCTGGTGATTAAAATTGGCACTCTTTCTGCCCATGAACAAAAAAGCATCCTTGAGGCCACTTTTAATGCCTGGAAAGGCAACCTTAAACAGCTTGACGACGTATTAGTGGTTGGCCTGCACTACCAGGCAGGCAACTGAGCAGTTGTACGCAATAATCGTCCGGGCGATGAAGCTAAAGGCTTTTCAGATCAAAAACTACCGTTCCATAATTGAAACCGGGTGGTGTTATCTTTCATTTGACAACATCACGGCACTCATCGGGCAGAACGAATCAGGCAAAACATCGGTGCTGGAATCACTTAAAAGTTTCCATGACGGACATATCACCGATGATGTGCTGCGAAGTGACCAGAAGTACCCTGAAATTTCCTGCCTTTTTGAGGTTGAGGAAGGCAAATCAATTCTGGACCTGCTGAATGCGGAAGGCGTTCCGCCCGCTGTCAGGGAGATATTGGAAAGGAAAACGGAGGTCCGTATAAGACGGTTGTGGACCAATGCTGAGACAAACAGGATCGAGATTGCAGAAGATGAAATTTCGGCCTGCTACGAATCCCTCGCACAGCAAAACGAACAGCATGACCGGATGATCAGGGAGAATTATTCCAACCTTGTTTCCAGAAGCGAATCACTGGCCGAAGATCTCAGGGCATCCGGGAAGGAAGCTGAAGCAACACGGTCATCCCTTGATGTCATCAGCCGCAAACTGAATGAAGCAAGGCATAAAGCGGAGAAAGAGAGCAAATCCGGTCAGCATGGCTTCCCGGAACAGGAAACAGAAGCACTGATTTTGCAGCAGCAAGCCCTGGAAGCGGAGCATGCTGAAAAAATCAAAAGGCTTGATGATCTTAAAGCCGTCATCCAGAAAGTGACTGAAAAGTTGCAGGCCTGCCAGACGTATATGGATCTTTCGCGGAATATCATAAAAATAAGGGACGAACTTTCACTCAAATGCCGTAACCTGCAGGAAATTGAAAAACAAATCGGGCTGTCGTGCGTGGAAAAGGAAAAAAGAAACCTGCTGTTGCGTCTGGAACAATTGAAAACTATCATATTCAGCTGCTCAAAGGATCTGGGTGAAATGGAAGAGCAACTGCTGATTACAGGCAAGACTGTCTCCAGGATGCTGGAAGGGAAGAACTACAGGGAAGCCTCTGAAGAGGCCGCTGCAGAATGGAATGTGGAAAAGAAATATATGACTTTACCGGAACTCTGCCAGGAACTTTTCAGACACGTACCCTTATTCGAGTTTTTTGAAGATTTCAGCAGCCTGTTACCCAACAAGATCGACCTGGAAGACCTTCTCAATGAAAATACACACTGTGAAGGATATAAAGCTGCCAGGAACTTCCTGATTGTGGCGGGACTGAACGCAGATTTTTTCAGGGAACAGAACCACCGGATTCTGAAACAGAAAATTGAGAATCTGAACGGTGAAATCACCGTTGATTTCCAGGATTACTGGCACCAATACCTGGGACAGAACAACAAGATAAAAATTAATTTCGAACTTGAGCATTACGATTGCACAGTTCCGGAAAAAAGCGGCAAGCCATACCTTGAATTCTGGATAAAGGACAAACAGGAAAGGCTGTATCCAAAACAAAGGAGCAGGGGAGTGCGATGGTTCCTCTCCTTTACCTTGAGCTGAAGGCTACGGCCAGACTCAACCATGTCAGGCGGGTCATGCTGATCGATGAGCCGGGTGTGAGCCTGCATGCCCGCGCACAGGAAGATGTACTGAAGGTTTTCGAGGACCTGAAAGATTCGCTCCAGATCGTGTACAGCACCCATTCTCCCAACCTGATCGATCCGTCCCGGCTTTACAGGATACTAGCCGTGCAACGCCTTAACACCGACGACGAAACCAGCGAGACAATCGTCATGGATCCCCGTTCGCTCCACGAGGCTTCTCCCGACACCCTCGCACCCATTTATGTGATGATGGGCTCGCGCATCAACGATCAGACCCATGTGCATGAAAATGGCAACATAATTGTGGAAGACACAATCACTTTCTATTATCTATCTGCCATGGCCGGTCTGCACGGGTTAAACGGAGATGCCCATTTCATCCCTTCGACAGGTACACGGAACATTCCCCTGATGGTCAACATGCTGCTGGGCTGGAAGCTTGATTTTGGAATACTGGCCATGGACAATGAGGAAGGAAACTCGGTGATAAAACTTGTCAGAAAGACTGCCTTTCTCCAGCATGACGATGAAGCGGAAAGAAAGGCAAGGACCATGCAGGGATTTCACTCCGTTGAAGACCTGTTTTCAACGATCGATTTCAAGCGTCATATCCTGCAGCAAAGGATAGGGATCACCGAAAGGAATTCTGAATATATTGATCAGCATCAGCTTTCCAGGATCATCCTGGCCACCAGTTTCTGCAATCATGTTCAGAAAGACGGGATCGCCCTGACGGATTTTGATGAGGAAACCCGGCATAATTTCAGCAAGCTTTTCCTGACCGTGCGTTCCATGATCAGCAAGGAGCAGCATCCTGATATGGTGGTTCATGACGGTTGAGCTGGCTGTTCCTGAAACTGAAACCGAAATATATAACCAGTCCCGCTGCCAGCCACAACAAGAACCAGAACCAGTTCGATGCTTCCAGTTTTGTCATCAGGAACAGACAGCTCAGCAGACCCATTACCGGTATCAGCGACAAATCCCGTCTGTAACTCAAGTATGACAGGATAATCGAAGTGATCAGGAAAACAAAGGGAGGAAGCTTCGCAAAAAGCAGCATAATACCCTTCTGATCCGAATCCATTGTCATAAGGTCTTTCCAGTAATTACCGTTTGTTGCCACGCTCAATATCACAGCAGATATAAAAAGAAGGGGAACGATATACTTTCCGTTGATGTAGGGAACACGGAACAAAGCAGTACGTTTTTCCTTCCTTGCGTCAAGGACAAGTATGCCGCCGCAAACGACAACGAAGGCGAAGAGGGTGCCAATGCTCGTCAGGTCGGTCACCGGAGTAAGGTTCATGAA
>JAXDCR010000191.1:0-2571 GCA_034677845.1 Bacteroidales bacterium
GGCATTTCTGAGGTATTTATCCTTCAGCCTGTTTGTTTTTTCAAGGGCGTCGAGCGTGGCATGCACCACCTGCTCACGGCTTTCCAGGAAAGATGACAGGAAGTCGCCTGCCTCGATGACGTGCAGCAGGTGCACCCTTCCTTTGATAAAGGAAGCATAGGAAAGGGCAGACTCAAGGGCGGCATTTGAAGGCTCCCGGAAATCCACCGGCACAAGTATGTCTTTGTTCAGTCGTATCATAAAACTGTCTTTTCCGTTCAGGCTTCAAATATACCGGTTTTGCGGAATTTATCCATCGTGCCTCCTTAAAATTCTGTGCAGCTCCCTGTCGTGTTCATGTGCGGTGAAGCTGTCGGGTCTGCCGAACTCGTACCACAGTCCCCCTTCATGGCGGAAACCGACGATGCGGTGCCCGGCGGCCAGCCTCAGGTAAAGGTCAGTGAGTGAATAGGCTCCTTTTTCGGTCATCAACGGGAAGATGGCCGGATCCGCGACCTGGATGGCGCTGAAGGCAAACGGGGTCAGTTCCCCCACCCTTGCCGCCGTCCTCGTTTCGCCGGTCACGTTGCTTTTCCATCCCCGTAGGCGCATATCGCCGTCGAACAGCAGCTCCCTTGTAGAGGGACGCTGGCGCACGGCAAGTGTCACAAGGGCTTGCTGATTAAGGTGGAATTGCATCATGGCCCCCAGGTCGAGGTCAGTGACGATGTCACCTGCAGAGACGATGAACGGTTTGCCGTCGTTGAAGAACCAGCCGGCTTTCTGCAGGCCCCCTCCCGTATCCATCAGTCGTTCCCTCTCATCCGATATCTCTATTCGCAGGCCGAAGTTGCCGTGTTCACGGAGGAATTGAATGATCTGATCCGCCAGGTGGTGCACGTTGATGATGATCTCATCCGCCCCGTGATGGCGCAGGTAAAGGATCACATGCTCCAGCAGCGGCACGCTCTGCACCCTGAGCAGCACCTTCGGGGTCCTGTCGGTCAGGGGTCTCAGCCGGGTGCCCAGGCCCGCTCCCAGTATCATCGCCTTCATGCGCCGGGCGGATTTTTGTCAATCTCGGTATGCCTGACGACCACGTCAACGTCGTAGTTTTCGGCAAGGAATTCCGCCAGCCTGTCGGCCACGTAAACAGACCGGTGGCGGCCGCCCGTGCATCCGAAGCATACCATCAGGCTGCTGAAGCGGCGCAGCTGGTAAACGCCCACTGCCTGTTCCACCAGTTTGAAACTGTATTTCATGAAGCTTTTCATGTCATCCCTGTCGCCCAGAAAGTCGGCGACGGCCTTGTCCTTCCCCGTCAGGGCGGCAAATTCATCGAGCCGCCCGGGATTGGTGAGCGCCCGGCAGTCGAACACGAAACCTCCCCCGTGCCCTGACCCGTCCACCGGTATGCCGCTCCGGTATGAAAAGCTGCAGACGGTGACAGTCAGCCTGTCGCCCTGTGCCTGCCGGTGCCTTTCCGGGTACAGAGCCGACAGCTGTGCGGCACTGTCCGGTAGGCATGTCAGCGGCAGCGGCAGGGGATGGCTTACGAGCAGGGCATTCAGTATGCCTGCCGCATAGGGAAGGCTTTCCAGGAACAGCGGCTTGTGCTCCGTGAAGCCCCTGAAGCCGTAAGCGCCCATGGCCTGCATCAGCCTCAGGTACACAAAACCGTAATAACGGGAGAGAAACTGCTTCCGGCTGAACCAGGGGTACCGTTTCTCAAAAACCTCCAGGTAATATCCGAGCAGCTGTTCCCTGATATCCTCACCGAGGTGGGTTTTTGCCTCGTACAGCAGCGATGCGAGGTCATATTGCAGCGGCCCCTTCCTGCCTCCCTGGAAGTCAATGAAAAACAGTTTTCCTTCGTGAAGCATGATGTTTCGCGACTGGAAGTCGCGGTACATGAAGTGATCGCGGGGAGCTTCCAGCAGGTGTTCCAGGATGAGCCTGAAGTCCGTCTCCAGGTCCTGTTCATGGAAACGTATTTTCAGCGGTTTCAGCAGGCAGTATTTGAAGTAGTTCATGTCCCACATCATGCTTTGCGCGTCAAACTCAGCCCTGGGGTGGCACCGGCTGTAGTCCGCGCCCCTGCCTCCTTCAACCTGCAGGGCAGGCATGCAGTCTATCACCCTTTTATATATGTCAAGCGTCTTTAACAGGCCGTTCTCCTCTTCCCGCACTGTTTTAAGATAATCCAGCAGGGTCATGTCGCCCAGGTCGGTCTCGAGGTAAAGGCCTTTTTCCGGTTCGGATGCCAGTATCAGCGGCACGTTGCATCCCGCCTGCCTGAGCTGCTCACCTATGGCGACAAAGGAATCGTTTTCTTTCAGGTCGCCGTTGTACATGCCCATGACGCTTCCCTCCTCACCGCGTATCCTGTAATACTGGCGGTAGGAGCCGGAGGCGGGAAGGGGTATGACCGACCGGGGCGGCCTGCCGCTCCATTTTTCGAACAGCCGTTCCAGTTGGCGCGTGATATTTTCGGTTTCAGCCATTGTCATATATTGTGTCCCCGGCATGGCTGGGGCGTGAGATCCCCGGTTTCAGCCCTGTTATAGCTCACCGCCCTGCGGCCTGTTTTTG
>JAXDCR010000192.1:0-11396 GCA_034677845.1 Bacteroidales bacterium
GTTAAGGTTCTCAAGCAGTGCCCCGTGACCTCCCGGCCTGAAGTGCAGCAATCCCGTTGCCTCACGCACCACCTCCCCGTTGTCGTCAAGTGCCAGGGTATCTGTTGAAGGTTTCTGGAGTGAAAAAACGATCTCGAAATGGATATTGAGAGAGGATGAATAGGCTTTTTCTACCTTTCTGAAAGTGTCTTCGAACAGATGCCTGTGTTCGGGTGACACGGTAAGGTGAATGACCGTTTTACCCTTGCTGCATGAAGCGTAGCCGGCCCCTTCAACAAGGTGTTCCTCAAAGGCGGTGCGGGGTCCGCCGGCACTTCTGTGAAAGTAGATGAGTCCCTTGGGCATGTTACCATAGTTCAACCCCTCTTCCCCCAGTATATAGGTCAGCAGCAGGTGATATTCCTTGTTCCTCAGTGCGTTTTTAAGGTCGAAACCTTTCTTATTCATGATCTGACCCAATTCATCGTAGAAGGCAAATTTATCGAGGTTGTCAAAACATTCGTTGACCTGTCTGTAGGCTTCGTTTTGAAGTGATCTGGGACTAAAGCCGGGTTGCCGGCAGAGTGCATCCACCTCGTAAAGGGCCTTGAACATGCGGGTGGCTGCACCTGAGGCAGGTACGAACTTGACACACTGAAGATGCGTTGCTTTTTCATAGGTACTGATGCACTCAGCCAGCATGGCACTGTCCAGCCTCCTGATGCCGTTTCCGATCCTGGCGGCGCCGCTCAGGCGTATGAACGGAAAGCCCTTTTTCAGGTACTGAATCTGCTTATCTGCCTCGCTGACGCTTATTCCTCTTTCTTTAAGCTGTTTCAGGTCTTTTTCCTTGAACATTTCATTATTTATTAAGTGATTCAGGTTAAAACATCCGACCATCTACCTGCTCCGTTCAAACTGCTGCCAAACGGCGAGACGGTGAGCGGCTGTTGAATACAAGCCGGACAAACAGGCATCTTACGGTTAATAAAGATAATTTTTTTTTCATTATTTTGAGGAAAGCAGACCTAAAAACATACTGCCGCAAGCCTGTCAGATTTGGGTAAAGTGCCTGTAATATTTGATCTAAGTATTGGCCGTTCAGTAAATAATAAGTTATTTTGCTGGCAGAATCAGTCCGGAGTCGGAGAAAAATGAAAAGGCTGCTCATACTGGCGGGTGCGTTGATGCTGTGTCATGGTGCCATGCATGCACAGGAAAAGAAACTGGTGCAGCTGACCGGAAAGGTCACCGATGAGTTTCGGAGACCAATTCCTTTTGCACATATCCTTATTCTGAACAACTACCGGGGAGCCATCACAAACAATTATGGCATGTTTTCGCTGGTCGTTGAGGAAAAGGATTCCGTGCTGATTTCGTCTGTGGGCTATAAACGTTTGTACTTTGTTGTGCCGGATACCCTGAGTTCCAGCTTTATGAATATGGAGGTGACGCTGAGGATTGACACCCTTGTCATTGCTGAAGCCCAGATCTATCCATGGAAGACTTATGAAGATTTCAGGCTTGCCTTCCTGAACCTCAGGCTGCCAACAGACGACATCGAGCGGGCAAGAAGGAACATTGCCCTGATAAGAACGCAGATCATTATGGACCATGAACCAAGCGCGCGTGCCAATTTCAGGTACGTTATGGAAGAACAGTACAAGCAGACATTTATTAAGGGTCAGTACCCGACTTACCAGATATTCAATCCCCTTGCCTGGGCCAGGTTTTTCCAGGCATTGAAACGGGGTGATTTCAGGTTCGACAACAGGGAATAGTTCACAGCCGTCTGCTGCATGCAATTTTTCACCAAGCTTCCGTTTATATACCGTATGGATTTTATATGCGTACGCAACATGCTGAGGTGTGTATGTATTTATATACTTCTGCGGGCCTTGCCGTGTGCCGCGCAACCGTTTGCCATCCTGACCGGCAACATCACGGATGAAAACGGTGATCCCCTGGCAGGTGCCGTAATCAGGGATATTGGCAGTGGACGGATTTCCTTGTCCGACCCGCAGGGTAACTTTGAACTGAAACTGTTGCCTGCTGCAACGTCAAGGCTTGAAATTTCCTTCGTCGGTTACCGGAGAGACACCATCGATTTTTTCATTCAGGAAGGAAATACCATGCGGCTGGATCACCGGATGACTCAATCACCTGCCATGGTGGGGGAGGTTCTTGTTGAAAGCTGGGCCAGAAAAGCTGTCGGATTGAAGCAAATAAACACAGGAACCCTCGGCAGCATTCCTCTTCCTTCAGGCAATATTGAATCCATGCTCCTTACCATGGGTGCCTCTTCGCGCAACGAGATGAGTTCGCAATACTCGGTCAGGGGGGGCAGCTTTGATGAAAACCTTGTTTATGTCAATGGCGTGGAGATTTACAGGCCCATGCTCATTAAGGCCGGGCAACAGGAGGGTCTGAGTTTCGTCAATTCGTCACTTGTCTCCTCCGTGCAATTTTCGGCAGGTGGATTTGATGCCAGCTACGGAGACAAAATGTCATCGGTGCTCGATGTTCGATATAAAAAGCCTTCCGGATTCGGCGGAAGCTTCATGGCCAGTTTTCTGGGTGCATCTGCACACTTGGAGGCTGTCTCGCCTGCCGGAAAACTGACGCTTATTACAGGTCTGCGCTATAAAACTAACCAGTACCTGCTGAATACTCTTCCCGTCAGGGGTGAATATAAGCCCACCTTCTTTGATTTTCAGACCTACGTCACCTGGTCTCCTTTTCCGAAGCTTGAACTGAGCCTGCTGGGCAATGCCGCAACAAACAATTACCGGGTGATTCCGCAATCCCGGTCCACCACCTTCGGCAGCTACAGCCAGACGTTGAATTTCAGGGTGCATTACGAGGGGCAGGAAACTGACCGGTATAATACCCTGCTTGGTGCTTTCAGTCTGAGCTACCAGCCATCGACCAGGTTAATGCTGAATTTCACAGCTTCAGGATACCGCACCGATGAGTCTGTCAGTTTCGACATACTTGGCCGGTACAGGATCGACCTGCTGGATAACACGGTCGGGTCAGATGCCTCACGCGACAGCATTCTGAATCTGGGTTACGGTGGCAGCCTCAGCCATGCCAGGAATGCCGTCAGAGCAAACATCGTGACCTTTTCGCACACAGGCAGCTTTGCATGGCCTGATCAGACCCTAAGATGGGGCTTTAACATGCAGGCAGAGGATTTCACGGACAGGATAAGTGAATGGGAATTTATTGACTCGGCAGGTTATGCCATGCCAGCTGGCCGGGAAGAAATTGTGATGTACAGCAGCACTTTTGCCGATAACACAATCAGCACCTGGCGCTATACCATGTTCATTCAGCACGGCCTTCATTTCAGCATAGACAAGGCTTCACTTTATCTGACGGGAGGGTTGAGATACCATTTCTGGGAGATGAATCGCCAGCATTTTTTCAGTCCCCGCATCCGGTTGACATATGAACCAGCCGCAGGCAGGGACCTTTCGTTCCACCTGGCCGCGGGACAGTACTGGCAGGCTCCGTTCTACACGGAAATGAGGGACCCTGAAGGCAGGCTTTATGATGATGTCCGTGCGCAGCGTTCAACCCACTATGTCCTTGGCGGGGAGGTGGGACTTAAGCTGTGGGGCAGGCCTTTCTGGCTGACAACGGAATTGTATTATAAGAGACTTGACAACCTGGTGCCATATTTCATCGATGATGTTGATATACAATATCTTCCGCAATACAGGGCCAGAGGGTACGCTGCCGGTCTTGAGATTAAACTGAACGGAGAGTTTGTGAAGGATGCCGAATCCTGGATTTCGTTTTCACTGCTTGGAACACGGGAGGACAGGTATGGCGACAATTACGGCTGGTACAGGCGTCCGACCGACCAGCTTGTCAATTTCGGCCTGTATTTCCAGGACTATCTGCCAAACAATCCCTCTTACCGGATACACCTTAACATGTATTATGGCAGCCGTCTTCCTTACAGTTCACCGGAATATGACAAACCGGAGGATATGCTCAGCCTGAGGGCATATAAGCGCATTGACATAGGACTTTCAAAGTCTTTTTTTAAGAGGCATTCCGACGGCAGGAGCCATGAAGGGCACAAGATCGATGACCTTTGGTTCAGCCTGGAGGTTTTTAACCTGTTCGGTTTCCGGAACCAGGCCTCCTACCAGTGGATGCGAACGGTCAGCAACCAGGACGGATTGCCCAATCTTTTTGCTGTGCCTAATTATTTGACTGGCAGATTGTTGAACGGAAAAATTACTGCCAGGTTCTAGGGTTGATACAGGTGGTTGCCGATGTCAGTCTGCATGAGATGCCTTTAAATATTCTTTTTGTCATTTTTATTTTGAATATAAATTCAAAACTTGCGCAAAAAGATTCATTCACATATTCAATACAGATCAATTATGGCAAAGTTAAGTAGTCAGGATTACATTAAACTTGAGCACGAACATGGGGCCCATAATTACCACCCTCTGCCGGTTGTGCTCAAAAAAGGAAAGGGAGTTTTTGTGTGGGATGTGGAAGGGAAAAAGTATTATGATTTTCTTTCTGCCTATTCCGCGGTGAATCAGGGACACTGTCATCCGGACATTGTGAAGACACTTGTCAGACAGGCAAAAACACTGACCCTTACCTCCAGGGCCTTTTACAATAACTGTCTCGGGAGTTTTGAAAAGTATATAACGGGTTTGCTCAGGTACGACAAGGTGCTTCCGATGAATTCCGGGGCGGAGGGAGTTGAGACCGCACTGAAATTATGCAGAAGATGGGCCTACGACAGGAAGGGAATTCCCGAATACGAAGCCAGGATAATTGTATGTGAAAATAACTTCCATGGCCGGACAATCACTGTTGTCTCCATGTCAACCGATCCTGATTCCTACAAGGGTTACGGTCCCTTCACACCGGGATTTGTGGTCATTCCCTATAATAACCTGAAGGCATTGGAAGAAGCGTTGAAGGATGACAGGGTTGCCGGATTTCTTGTCGAACCCATTCAGGGTGAAGCAGGGGTTTATGTTCCCGATGACGGGTTTCTGAAGGGGGCATGGGATCTGTGCAGGCAGCACAATGTGCTGTTCATGGCCGATGAGGTGCAGACGGGTCTGTGCCGCACGGGTAAGATGCTGGCCTGTGACCATGAAAAAGTAAGACCTGACATTCTGATCCTTGGGAAAGCCCTTTCAGGTGGTGTGCTTCCCATTTCTGCCGTACTGGCTGATGATGAGATCATGCTGACAATCAAACCCGGAGAGCATGGCTCTACCTTCGGTGGAAACCCTCTTGCCTCCGTTGTCGGAATCATGGCACTGAAGGTGCTGGTCAGGGAAAAGATGGCTGACCATGCTGAAAAGCTGGGTCATATCTTCCGTGATGAGCTGAGAGACCTTGAAAAAGAACATGATATGGTAGAGCAGGTTCGTGGTAAGGGTTTGCTGAATGCTATCGTCATAAGGCCCAAGAACGGAAAGACTGCCTGGGATGTTTGTCTTGCGCTAAAGGACAATGGCCTGCTGGCCAAACCGACACACAACCACATAATCCGTTTCGCACCGCCTCTTGTCATCACAGAGGATCAGCTGATGGAATGCATCCATATTATCAAAAAGACAATTCATTCTTTTGAATAAGGAAAACAGCCATTTCCATATTGTCAGGTGCCGGCATAACCTTTGAGTGTCTTTGAACGTTTAACAAAAGAGCACAAACAGGCTGTGTCTTTGCTGATACCTGTTCAGCATGAAATAAAGCACTGGATGGCATTGTACATTTCTGACCCGTTGCATAGCTTTGGAATGATAAAGCAACTGGTGCTTCAATGAGGTGATCATACATTTTACGGTTACCTGAAAAAAATTGAAACAATTCAGTCCGGCAGATATCATGGCAGATAAAGAGCGATTTACAACCAGACCGGAACAGACAGCTTTTTCCTTCATTACCATACGGCACGACGGTTGGCTGGAGTGGGCCAATGACGGATTCAGGGTGTTGCGCGGATGCGATCTGGAAACCTATGGCAATCTTCATGGCCGGATGGTTTCCGACCTGTACCCGTCACCGGAAGTTTCAGCCTTGTTCCGAAAATGCAGGGAGGAAATGGTTTCTGCGGATTTCATCACCGAGATCGGTACCGAAGATGGAAGTTTCAGACCACTGCACGTCTTTCTGGTACCTGCCCTTTTTGAATCAGGTCATGTCAGCAGGCTGGTGGCCATTGAAATGGATATGGCAGCACTCGGGTTCAAGGAAAGAGAGCTGCAGACACAGGTCAGCCGCATGGAAGAGATAACGAGGAATCTTGAGAAAGCGAACCTGCTGCTTGAAAAGCAAAAGGAGGAGATCAACAACCAGAAAAGGACCATAGAACAGGAACAACAGAAATCCGAAAAGATCCTTCTCAATATTTTTCCGTTTGAGGTGGCAAAGCAGCTGAAATCCAAGGGCCGTGCGGGCACCAGGCATTATAAGCTGGCAACAGTGGCTTTTGCAGATTTCAAGGGCTTTTCAAAAATCAGTAAGACCCTTGAGCCCACCGACCTTGTCAATATTCTCGATTCGTACTTTGCAAAATTTGACGAAATGATCGAGAAGCATTACCTTGAAAAGATCAAGACGATAGGAGATGCCTACATGTTCGCCGGCGGAATACCCCTGAGCAATAAAAGCAATCCCATTGACACTGTCCTTGCTGCAATTGAGATCCAGCATTATATGAACACCCTGAATGACCGGAAGGTACTGGACAACGAGCCAATATGGGAGCTGAGGATCGGTGTGCACACTGGGCCTGTGGTAGCGGGTGTGGTGGGGAAAAAACGGCTTGCCTATGACATATGGGGTGATACAGTCAATATTGCCAGCCGGATGGAGCAAAGCGGGCACGTCGGCATGGTCAACGTCTCTGGTGTCACTTACGGGTATATCAAGGATTTTTTCGACTGTGATTACAGGGGTAAAATAGAAACAAAAGACCTGGGCAGGGTTGACATGTATTTTGTGAACAGGATCAGGCCGGAGTATTCCGCCGACCATTTTGGCATCCAGCCGAACGAGGAAATGCTTAACCTGCTCAACAGGTTATAGCCGTCAGTTTGTCTTTCTGGTTCTCACCCTTGTCATTTCGTTGATCCAGCAACCGACAGAATAGCTGTCACCATCGACATAACCATTGAAAAAAGCTGTTTCGCTGTCCGGAAAATATGCACTGAACCTGCTAATCAGTTCATCAACCCGTGCCGTCAGGGAGGGATCTGTCTGTTTGGCCTTGATTAGCTGGTCCACTGCGGCCCAGAATACCGCCCCCTGTTCCAGGGGGTTGCTTCCGCAGGTGACGGAGGGTGATGCATAGGCAATGGCAATGGCCAGATAGGCTTCTCCCATGTCAGCCTTTTTTTCAAGCGCCTTCAATGCCATTTCTCTTGCCCTGGGGTAATCACCCTGTTGCTGGAACACAATGCCCATCTGGTAATATATCCGGGCAATGCTCCGGGCATCTGACTCCAGTTCAAGCGCACGATTCAAAAATTCGAGTGCCTTCGCGTAATTCCCCCCTTCCGCGTACAGGTCAGCCAGACGGGTTGCCAGTGCGGCAGAAGGCCCGTGCATAAAAAGCAATTCATATCCATTGACAAGGGTAGGGGAGCTGCAACCTGACTTCGACATTAACCTGAGTGTGCTTGAGAGCTGGCCAGTGTCGGCAGGTTGCTGCTGAATTAACTGCAGCAGGCGTGCATTAAATGTTTCGCAATTTGCTGCCCCGCTGGAAAGAAATATCCTGTCAGCATTCTCCCTCACCAGAACACCGCTTGCACCCGTAATACCGGCTGTAAGATCCGCGATACCGGAAATCTTTTGATAGATCTCCGTCAGCCTCTCTGCTTCCATCTTCCCGTTCCTGTAAAGCACAGAAGCAGCCTGCATCAGGTTGACAAGCACGCTTCCCTCGGTGCTGGACCCTTCAGTTTCCATGCAGGCAAGCAGCATGCCGCATGCTTTTTCGAGCTCGGCAGGCCTGTATTTAAGAAGGTCAAGGCCTTTCCTGCCCGTCACAAAGCCTTCCTGCCCGAAGTACTGCATTCTCCTGTCATATAATAACATGAGTGTGTCTATCAGGTTTTCGCGTTCAGGTGAGGCCGCAAGGGCTTCAATTTTATACCTGAGGATATCGGCGCCGAAAATATAAATGTTACGGCTGGCGGCCGGGCAATTGGTGAAGCAGTCCACCCACGCCTCGTACGCGTTGTCATAAAGCTTCATCCTGGCAAATTCGCTCATGACGGACAGGGAAGCCAGGCACCGCAGGCTGTCACTTCCAAATTGCGGATACTGGGCGAGTGATAAGTTGCCGCGAAACAACAGCCAGAAGCACCAAAGGATGCATAAACGTGATATGGTTAACCTGCCTGACATATTCTGCATTGATTTGCTGCAAATTGCGGGCCAGAGGCACCGGTTCCGGAAAACAATGCCGGTTACCGATAAAAATAGTTGAAATCCTGTTGTTTGCAAAACGGATGCGGTGGTTTAATTTTTTATCTTTACGCACTATGGTAATACATGCTGTCTGTCTGTGACATCTGTCAACGCAGCGAATCCGTAATTCTAAAAGTAATAAATTAATTATCAAAAAAATATATGAACTATAATCTGACCTTGCTGAGAGACATTTCCAAAGGCAACAACGAGTTCGTCATTGATATGATCCGGACTTTTATTGACGTGGCACCGCCTGCCATTGAACGGATTGCCGAATTTGCAGCGGATGGGAAATTTGAAGCCGTATATCTGGAGGCACATCCCATAGCCACCAATGCCAAATACCTGGGAGCAGAGGAACTGGAGTCAGAGCTGAGGCGGATCGAGATAAATGCCAAAGAAGGAATCGACCTTGAAAGCATGCCGGGCCAGATTGAACGTGTCAAAGTGCTTGTGGAAGAGCTGATCGCATCGTTCAGGGCTGACTTTAACCTGGAGACATCCTGAAAACTCCCTGAAAAATATATGTAAAAACTGAAAATATCCTGAAAATCAATGGGTGACCTTAAACTTAGCCTTGTCCAGCCTGACACCATTTGGGGGGGCATCGGAGAGAACCTCCGCAGGCTCACCGCGCTTATTGAGCAGGGCATCAGCGACACCGACCTGCTGCTTTTGCCTGAAATGTTTGCCACCGGGTTTATGACTGAACCATTTGAACATTCCCAGCAGATGGATGGCGAAGCCGTCCGGTGGATGAAGGAAGTGTCGGCGCAATTGAATTGTGCCCTGGCCGGAAGTCTTATCATCAGTGAAGGAGGTCATTATTACAACCGTTTGTTGATCGTGCAAGGGGAAGAGTCCGTCCGGTGGTACGACAAGAGACACCTGTTCACCCCGGCAGGGGAGGACATGCATTACACAAGGGGGCAGCAAATGACAATCATCACACTGAAAGGCTGGAGAGTGGCTTTTCAGATCTGTTACGACCTTAGGTTCCCTGTGTGGAGCCGCAACCGCAATGATTATGACCTGATTGTATATTCTGCCAACTGGCCGGCAAAAAGAAGCGCTGTCTGGAACACCCTGCTGAAAGCCCGTGCCATTGAAAACCAGGCTTATGTTGCAGGGGTGAACAGAACGGGGATCGACGGCAATCAGATTAGCTATGCCGGAGAATCACAGGTAATCAATTCATCGGGAGAAATGATTGCAAGTCTTGGTTCTGAAAGCGACATCACGGCAACCGTTTCATTGTCCCTTGATGAACTGTTCCGCCATCGTGAAACATTCCCGGTATGGCGTGACGGTGACAGATTTACCATCCACATTTAGAAATCACCGGCAGCTGCCATCCTCACCGCAGCTGCTGCAGTCGCTGCAGCTATTGGATTGGTGGGCATGGCCATGGTGCATTTCCTCCTTGGTGGCCTGACGCACACCGGTGACCTTGCCGCTGAAAAACAGGTTATTGCCGGCCATTGGATGGTTGAAATCCATGGTAACCGAATCGGTGCCTACCTCTCTGACGACACCGGTCAGCCTGTTACCTTCACCATCCTGCATGGGTATGCTGTTGCCCTTTTTCACCAGCTCGTAATCGACCCTTCCGTTTTCCTCGAACGACTTGATGGGTATGCTGATCACGGAACGCTCGTCGAATTCGCCGTAGGCCTCCTCACAAGGCAGCAAAAACTCAAAATGATCGCCTGTTTTCAGTCCTGCCAGATGGTCTTCAAACCCCGGGAGCAATGATCCCGAACCGAACAGGAACGTAAGCGGTGAATCGGCATTCACGGTTTCGACTATCTCGCCCTCCCTGCCGTTGATCCTGAGCTGGTAGGTCAGAGATACAATTTTTTTATCAGATATGACCATTATTTGTTTTATGGTAAGTAAAAGAATGGCAAAGAAAGTAATTTTTATTTATCCGTGGCAGGGAAACGGTAAAAATAATTCGTCCTTCTGAAGGTCCGCATTTTTTATGCAGGTATTACAGGCTGGCGTCATTGCCGGAGGCCGACCGGAGAGTGATCAGGGTGATTTCAGGCCGCAAACCCACGCGACCCGGAAAACCAATATAGCCCAGTCCCCTGTTTACGTACAGTGCCTGTCCGCTTTCCCTGTATAGCCCCATCCACCGGTCGTAAAAATACCGGGCGGGGCTCCAGCTGAACCTGCCGATCTTTATTCCGAACTGGGCGGCATGGGTGTGTCCCGACAGGGTCAGACCGATATCGGTTTTATTCAGCACCTCGGCATCCCAGTGCGTGGGATTGTGTGACATCAGTACCTTGAACGAAACCAGCGGCATGCCGGCGGTGGCTTTTTTAAGGTCCCCCGTCCCCGAAAAAGGCGGAAGGCCCCAGTTCTCCACTCCTATCAATGCCAGTGTCTCACCGTTGTGTCTGATTGTGTCGCACTCATTCAACAGAAGTCTGAAACCCATTTTTTGCTGGATCTCATACAAACGTTGCATGTTATCATCGCGTTCCTGTTCGCTAGTCCACGTCCAGTAATTGCCGTAATCATGATTGCCAAGTATTGAATACTTGCCGATGCGTGCCTGCATGGATGCAAACAGTTCCTCCCATCCGTGGGCTTCCTCGCTGAAATTGTTAACCATGTCTCCCGTGAAGAGAATAAGGTCCGGTTTCAGATTGTTTATCCTGTCAACTGCCTTTCTGAACCTGTCCTGTTTTCCGTACATACTGCCGAGGTGAATATCAGATAGCTGCACTATCGTCAGTCCCTCTAACCCTCCAGGAAGCCCCGGGTATGCGATGTCAACTTTTTCAACATGGTAGTTGAATCGTGCAACCATGCCGTACAGGATCGACAGAAAAGTCAGAAACCCCAGCAGAAGTCCCCCTTTAGACAGCAGGTTCAGTCTTAGCGCCTGCATAGGATTTTCGGTGAACAGCCGAGACAGCAGCCTG
>JAXDCR010000193.1:0-3368 GCA_034677845.1 Bacteroidales bacterium
AGAAATTCCATTTTAACCTGCCGAAGCCCATGGTAAAATTCTGCTTTCCGTTATCAGAGGCACCCGAGAACCTGCCACTGAAATACTGCAGGAACAGGGCAGCCTCCAAATTATTGCCGAGGGAGTACGTAGCCGAAGGTCCGAGGTAAAAGCCATCCGCGTTGGGGAAATAAATGACTGACATGGAAGCGTTAAAGAGTGGCGTTACAGGATATGCAGCCTGGAAAAGCAGGTTATATTCAGTGAAAGAAAGATATTTGACTGACAATGGTTTCGAGTAGAAATCAGTAAAGCTGCCGGCATTTGTCCCTTTAGGTTTTTGATTGAAAAAAGCTTCGGATGTGAGCATAAGTGAGTTTGGGAAAGTATAATCAAAAGCCACTGAAGCCAGGAGAATTCCCGATGTGTCGCTGAAGTTTTCAAAAGGTCTGAGGTAGCTTATCTCTCCCCTGAAGCCTGCCTGGCCTATGCCTCCTGCCCATCCTGCGCCAATAACAGCATCACTGCCGGCAAGCAATCCTCCTATCATCTGTAAATCGTAGTTTCCTGCATGTGTCCTGTAAATACCTGCGGCCGTGATCTTTCCTGTACTGTCGGACTTTACGGCAGCTTCAACAGATGATAATGCACCTGTATAATATTTTACCCTTATAGCATCACTTCCGGGCCTTTCAACATAATCAAAATCATAAAATGAGAAGTTGTTGAACAGGTCATTGGGATTCCAGGCGTATGTAAGTCCCCAGTTTATCCTCTGCCGCCCTGCGGTTATCTCAAGATTTCCGGACGAGTAGCCTATCCATAGCCTGTCGATTGAAGAGTTCAGGACGTAACTGCCGCCGTCCGCAACATTGAATGACATGTGGAGGATGCCTGCATCAGC
This sequence comes from Bacteroidales bacterium, assembly GCA_034677845.1. Classification (GTDB taxonomy): domain Bacteria; phylum Bacteroidota; class Bacteroidia; order Bacteroidales; family UBA10428; genus UBA5072. The sequence continues at coordinate 884 of JAXDCR010000193.1, forward strand.
GGCGATTGAATTTTTGTAAATACCAAACATGTCATTTTTCAGCATGTCGCCTGCTATCAGGCGGTTTCTTGCCTGCAGTGAAAAGGATATTTTTGGTGAGGGGTAATAATAAAAGTTGAGCCTGTTATGCAAAAGGCTCTCCCAAAGCATGTCATCGGAGTAGCTGTCCATATTCATTGCTGACTGCATAAATGAAAGGTAGCCGTTGAGGTACATTTTTTTACTTGTGGTTTCCTGTCCCTTTGCGGGACTGCAAAGAAGCAGACAGGCAATTATTATATAACCGGGCTTGCAGGTCATGGTTTATGGCAATTCCTGTAAGGGGTCATTCCTGCCTGATGTCGGAAAGTATCCTGCCGTCCTCAAGGGTTATAACCCTGTGTGCCTTTTTCACAACCCTTGCATCATGGGTTGAAAAAATAAAGGTCATATTCTCTTCGTGGTTTAACTTTTCCATTATGTCGAGGAGGTTACGGGTTGATTCGGAGTCGAGGTTAGCCGTTGGCTCATCAGCAAGTATGAAGCGGGGTTTTGATGCCAGGGCGCGGGCAACGGCAACCCTTTGCTGCTGGCCGCCCGACAGTCGCGAAGGACGGCTGTAGATCCTGTCAATCAGTCCGACTGAGGCAAGCAGCTCTTCCGACCGTTTACGTCTTTCTGTTTTTGGCTTACCCTGCAGTTCCATTATAAACTCTATGTTTTCACCGGCTGTAAGCACAGGTATGAGGTTATAAGCCTGGAAAACAAACCCGATATTATTCAGTCTGAAATCGATAAGCTTATTTCCACCGAGAGAATTTACAAAAGTCCCGTTTATATATATCTCGCCTGCCGTGGGCTTGTCGAGTCCGCCTATAAGGTTTAGCAAAGTTGTCTTGCCCGATCCGGAAGGGCCCACGATAACGGTGAATTCACCTTCTTCGATAACAAGGTCAACACCATTGACGGCCTTTACAGATATTTCACCGTCGTGGTATTCCTTATACAGGTTTTTCAGTTCTATTACTTTCATCTTTTTAATTATCAATATGCAGAGCTTCGGCCGGTTTAAGCATTATGGCTTTCATCGCCGGGTAAATGGCAGCCAGCACTCCGGTGATGAAGACCATAAGCGCAACTTTCACAGTGATGTCAATATCAGGCACAGGATAAACCATGCTTTCATATCCCAGGCTTTCAATACCTTCAGCAAAAAATGACAGGTCAATGCCTTTACGGAAGGTGAACATCACCAGACTGTAAGCACCTGCAATGCCGATGATCCCTCCTGTAAGCGATAACATTACCGTTTCTGCAAGTATCATCCCGAACACCCTTTTCCTGTTCATTCCCACGGCCATCAGCATGCCCAGTTCATGTGTCCTTTCCAGCACTGCCATAAGCATGGTGTTGATGATGCCGAAAACGAGGGCGGCGAGAATGATGAGCATGAAGAAATACATGAAGACATCCATGGTCTCTTCCATATAGGTGACCTCAGGCATCAGCTCCCTCCATGTTTTGACGTCTGTTTGGGGGAAGTAAGATGCTATGGTGGCGGCGATGAGTGCAGGATCGGAATCGTCGCTTAGTAAAACAGCAATCTCGTGACAGGTTCTGCTGTCCGATTCCATAAGGGCTGCAAGGTCATCATTTCTTACAAACACATTAGCCTCATCAAACATTGTGTTTGAGGTCTTGTATATGCCGTCAACCCGGAACAATCCTGACGTCAGTGTGCCGTCCATGGTCTGCATGGTTATTACAATCCTGGACCTCAGTTTAACGGATAGTTTTTCTGCAAGTTTTTGCCCGATAAGGATGGGAGTGCTTTTGCCCTCGAGGTAGGAACCCCCGGTAACTTTTGAGAAAATATTTGTAACCAGCTTTTCCCTTTCAGGGTCAATTCCTGTGACTTTAACCCCGGCGCCATTTTCAGCCGAAGCAACCATGGCATTTACAAGCAACCGCTCAGAAACCGCTTTTACTCCCTGCACGCCGGCAATGGCGCCCGATACACTGTCGCAGTCTGAAATGAAGTATTTCTGATCGGGATTAGTCAGATAGTCAGGGTGATGTATCTGAATGTGTGATGATTCGGTTATTATTGCTGTTTTTACACGCTGCACCACCATGCCGCGGTAAAATGCCCATACAAATACTCCTGCGAAGATGCCTATGGCAGTTGCGATTATGATGACAAGGCTTCTCGTTCTGTTCCTCCATACATTTCTCCATGAAAGGGATGTTATCATAGCAGGCATTTTTCAGGTTCGCATGGCATTTACCGGTTGAAGACGCATCACTGAAAGAGTTGAGTAGAGGGATATCACGACTGTAATCGCAAAAATTGTCAATGCCTGGTACAGGAACAATCCGGGCGACAGGCTGAAATACATCAGCGGCTCAATCCCGAAAGTTTCATATATACCGGCTGATTCGCCTGTCAGCGGCACGGGGTGGCCTGTGAACCAGAGTATGACGGGGAGGCTTATGACAACGCCTG
>JAXDCR010000194.1:0-3130 GCA_034677845.1 Bacteroidales bacterium
AGGAACTTTGAATACTACTCGGAAGATCCGCTTCTTTCAGGCAAGATGGCCGCTGCCTTTGTCAGCGGAGTGCAATCGAAAGGCGTGGGCACATCCATCAAGCACTTTGCCGCCAACAATGCAGAGACCAACCGGATGAACCTTAACACAATTGTAAGCGAAAGGGCTCTGCGCGAGATTTACCTGGAAGGTTTCCGGATAGCGGTTCAGGATGCCAAACCGTGGACAGTCATGTCATCCTATAACAAAATCAATGATGTATATGCCTCTGAAAGCAATGATTTACTGACAAAGGTGCTGCGCAATGACTGGGGCTTCAAGGGCTTTGTCATGACCGACTGGATGGGCGGTTCAAGTGCCGTTGAACAGATGAAGGCAGGCAACGACCTGCTCATGCCCGGCCGGGAAAGCCAGGCACAGGCCATAATCGGGGCTGTCAGGGACGGGACTCTCGATGAAGCCATCCTGGACAGGAACGTGGAAAGAATATTGAACATTATCCTTGAGTCTCCCAAATTCAAAAAATACAACTATTCAAATAAACCAGACCTCGATGCCCATGCACAGATCGCACGGCAGGCTGCGGCCGACGGCATGGTGCTGCTCCGCAACGAAAACGCTGCCCTGCCTTTTTCGACTGACCTCACGAACATTGCTGCTTTCGGAAACACATCCTATGATATCATTTCAGGGGGAACCGGCAGCGGAGACGTCAACGAGGCCCATACGGTATCCCTGGCCGAGGGATTGCAGAACGCCGGTTATTCACTGGCAGAGGAGCTTCAGGGCAAATATGTCTCCTATCTTGAGAGGAGCCGGTCGCTGCAGCCCCGCGCAACCGGCCTTGCTGCCATGTTTGACAGACAGCAGCCTATTGAGGAGATGGAGGTAAGCGCTGACCTTATCAATAAAATGGCGGCCAGCGCAGACATCGCCCTTATCACAATCGGCCGGAACTCAGGCGAAGGCGCTGACCGCACAAACACCGAAGGTGACTTTCTTTTAAGCCAGAAGGAACAGGACCTGATCCGGATTGTATCAGGGGCTTTTCATGCCAAAGGTAAAAAGGCGGTGGTCATCCTGAATGTCGGGGGGGTAATCGAAACGGCATCATGGAGAAAATACCCTGACGCCATCCTGCTCGCATGGCAGGGGGGACAGGAAAGCGGAAATGCCATCGCTGACGTGCTCAGCGGAAAGGTTAACCCTTCGGGAAGGCTTACCACGACTTTTCCCCTGCGGTATGAGGATAACCCTTCTTCAGCCACATTCCCGGGGAAAGTGCTTCAGACACAGGGTACCGGGCAGTCCCCGCAGGGAGTGACAGGAATCGGAGGCAGCAGCGAAGCCGAAGTGGTGTACAGCGATGGTGTATACGTCGGTTACCGGTATTATGAGACCTTCGGTATACAGACCGTGTACGAATTTGGTTATGGATTGTCATACACCGACTTCACATTTGAGAATCTTACCTTAAGTTCAAATAAGTTTAAGGATAAGATTACAGTTACCGTGGATGTGACAAATTCCGGAAAAGTAGCAGGCAGGCAGGTGGTTCAGATGTACATTTCAGCCCCTGCCAGGAAACTTGACAAACCGGAGCGTGAGCTCAGGGGGTTTGCCAAGACGCAACTACTGCAACCAGGTGAAAGTCAGACCATCACCTTTGAAATCAATCCAAGGCAACTGGCTTCGTTCAATGTGGCCAGTTCTTCCTGGGTAGCTGAATCCGGAACCTATACTGTCAGGGTCGGCGCCTCTTGTGTCAAGATAAAACAGGATGCTTTTTTTGAACTGGAGGATGACCTGGTGGTGGAAACTGTCACCAAAGCCCTGACTCCGACGAGAGGCATAGCCGAACTTTCCACACGTTAATGCAAAAAGCCGTCTTAAAGGCTGACTGTTAAGACGGCATATTTATTTTCCGCTTTTTCCGTAATTGGGAAGCACGCGTGCACTGGGATCGTTTACATTGCAATGCTGCCACTCCTTGTTGGGCATCCAGAAATCTCTGATCATGGCTGACCTTCCGGGGAAGTGATGCTCAAACAGGTCCCTGTACATGAGGGATTCCTTTGAAATGGGAGGGACGTGCCTGTAACGTATCTGGGCTATGAGAAGGTCTTCGTCTGAATACATGTCTTCCGCGTAAGCCTTCAGGAAATCGACCATGCTGTGTCCCACCGCATCGGAAAAAGCAGCCTTTTCACGATAGAGGATCTCTGCGGGAAGGTAATCGCCTTCAAAGCTCTTTCTCAGCAGGTATTTACCGATGCCTGTGAAGTTCATCTTCTTTTCGGGGGCAAGGCTCATCACATAATCAACCAGTTCAAGGTCACCGAAAGGAACCCTGGCCTCCAGTCCGTTGGATGATATGCATCTGTCTGCCCTCAACACATCATACATGTAGATTTCCCTGATCCGCTTTTCAGCCTCCTGCTGGAATGCCCCGGGTGTGGGCGCAAAGTCGGTGTATTTATAGCCGAATATTTCATCACTGATTTCCCCCGTCAGCAGCACCCTGATATCGGTGTGTCCGGCAATATACCTGCACAACAGGTACATGCCCAGGGAAGCCCTGATGGTGGTGATGTCCCATGTCTCGGTACGGTAGATCAGTTCGCTGAGGTTTTCAAATATATCCTTTCTTGAAAACAGCACCTCCGTATGGTCTGCTCCGATATGGGCAGCCACCATCCTGGCATATTTTGTATCAATTGCATCGCCCTCGATTCCGATGGCAAAGGTGCGCAAGGGTTTGTCCGCCATGCGGGCCGCAATGGCACACACAAGGCTGGAGTCAAGTCCCCCGCTGCAAAGAAATCCCACCGGCACGTCAGATTGCAGTCTCTTCCTGACAGCCCTTGTCAGCAGCCGGTTTATATTTCTGAAAATATCATCCAGATCATCCCCGGATACCCTGGGAACAACGGACATGTCACGGTAGCTTTCAAATTTCTCACCGTCATAGATATGGCCGGGAGGAAAAGGGGCTATGAACCCGCAAAGCGGATGCAATGCCTTCATCTCGCTGGCAAACATCATGTCTCCGGCTTCTGTATAACCGTAAAACATGGGTCTGATTCCGATCGGATCCCTGGCAGCCATGTATTTTTTCTTTTCAGCATCG
>JAXDCR010000195.1:0-5800 GCA_034677845.1 Bacteroidales bacterium
TTTAAGCATTTCTCTACTCGATAAAACATCTCTAAATGAGCTGCTTACAAGTCAAAATCACCAAGATGTCAAAGAACTATATAATAAACAACTGAAAATCAGTTGGATTTAACCGGACACTAATGATCTTGCATCATAACTAAACTGTTACTGAAATGAAAGCAAAACCCAAACTTATTCTTGCCGCCAGAACATCCTGGCTGCCGACCCGTTTCCCGGTCTATTATTACGGACTGCCCGACGGCCGGGTATTTGTTCTCTGGATTCGCCTGAACAAATCAGATGGCAATTACTTTATGGAATATGTCATGGAGGAATGCATTGACTTCTCCTTTGACTACAGCAACAAACAGCTGATTGACAAGGCCGACAAAAACCGCTTTGTCCTTGATACCAACAGGCTCGATTTGATCGACCGTAAAAGAATGCTGATTGCTTCCGACCGGATTGAACTATACAAATTTTCAAAAGCGCGTTCATGGAAACTGCTGACTTCGCTTCTTGAAAATCCCGCTCCGCAGCAGGCCGAAGGATAGGCTTTTTTCAACCCAATATAGCCTGCAAGGCTGTCAATGTAGCAAATACCGCTTTTCCGGGTAGGGGGAGTCCGCCATTAATGAGAAATGACATAATGAGCAGGGGGTAAGTATCTCTGCATGACTTTTTATACAACCGGATGTGACAGCCGGGGTTGTGACAGGGTACACTTCATTTGCGGCATAGGGCATTTGGTTAATATGAACTTCGGCGAAAAATATCGTTGAGGCGGGTTGCACATCACGAAATAAAACATTTTATCATTCAGTTATTTGAATTAAAAAAAGCAGTAAATTGCCTTGTCATTGATAAAGAGATAATGAACAGGCTGACAGGAATCTTTATTATTCTGTGGTGTTCTTCACTGTCTTATGCGCAGCCGGGCAACCAGGATATTTTTATTTACCAGGTTGACATGAGTTATGCAAACGGAACCGAATTCAACTACAGTACCGATTTTTTTAAACTTGACTTCGTTAACGCCTATCAGTTAAACCCTTATTTTTCACTGGGGGCTGGGACAAGCTTTGTTTATTATTATGATGAAAAGGACTGGATAGTACCCTTATTCTTTGATCTGAGAGCCGACCTTGGCAGAAAAAATGTGAAACCTTATGTTGCCGGTAATATTGGATATTCCATGGATATAAAAAAGGATTTCAGCATTGAGGGTGGCGGGTTGCTTGTTGGCCTCTCCACAGGAATAAGCTATAGAATAACAAAAATGACCTCGCTGAACATTGGCATTGGATATGATATGCAGAAAGCCATGATCTTCAGGGACTGGCTGGGCGACTCCTACCCTGAATTCCTGAGTTGTTTTGGCTTCAATGTCGGCTTTTCATTCAGGCACCTGAAACTCATCTTTTAGACACCTCGTCTGCCTCCGGGCCGGAGTAGTTCACCAGGGTTTCACAAGATCGTCTTTTGAGAAGGTAACATCTCTCCTGATCCACATGGTGTCCCTGGCCTTATGTTTCAGACGCAACCTGTCACCGCCTGACATCCTGAAAAAAAATGAAAGCGGTAAAAGCACCGTAAGAAACACTATTGAAAGCACCATCTTTGGAACAATCTTTCCAAGGAGTTCCACTATCCTGTACCAAAGCCATGTGATCCATGAAGCGGGCTTTTTCAGGAAAACTGCGGTGACTCCGATTATCAAGCCAGCCACCAGCAGGGGCAGCCAGTGCTTAACCAGGTAAATGATCACCAGCGCCGTAATCAGAACCAGGCCGGTTTCAAGGTCCTTTTCCCTTGCCATCCTTTAAAAGACTGTGTATATGAAAGGTGCTATGGCACTGCCGCTGCCAAAAACTATCAGGATTCCGATCAGCAGGAGGATGATGATCAGCGGCAGCAGCCACCATTTTTTCCTTTCTTTCAGAAATGCCCAGAGGTCAGTTAAGAATTCCATATTGTTGTTAATCAGGCTTGGTTTTCAGTCCAGTACAAAATCAGTTTCCCGGATGTCATGTGCATCGGAATCTGGTTGTTCCGCTTTGTCAAAAATATAATTGTTCATGACAAGATAATCCATATCCGTACGCATAAAACAACGATAGGCATCCAGGGGGGTGCATACGATGGGTTCTCCCCTCACATTAAAGCTGGTGTTTACAACAATTCCGCAGCCCGTTCTTTCCCTGAACTTTTCGAGAAGCATCCGGTAACGGGGGTTGGCATCATGGTTTACGGAATGAATCCTCGCTGAAAAATCGACATGGGTGATGGCCGGCAGGGCAGATCTGTTAACGTAAAGCTTTTCACGCATGGGAAGCTCATAATAGTCAGACGGGATTTCGTTCCGCCATTCCGGCCTGACATCTGCAACAAGAAGCATATAAGGAGAGGGTGTGCCTGTGTCAAAATAAGCATTCATGTCTTCTTCAAGCACACTCGGGGCAAAAGGTCTGAAGCTTTCCCTGAATTTAATTTTAAGATTCAGCCTTTTCTGCATATCGGGGTTCCGGGCATCACCCAGGATACTCCTGTTGCCAAGGGCCCGGGGACCGAATTCCATTCTTCCCTGTACCCAGCCGATGACTTTTCCCTTATCAAGAAGCGCGGCCACCTCTGATGCGAGTTCCTCGAAATTGTCGATGTGCCTGTAAACCGCATTGAATTTTCTGGCCACTTTTTCAATATCCCTGTCTTCACAGGGGGGACCAAGAAAAGTGTGCTGCATAACCACATGCTGTTCATCTGCATGACGCGACTGCCCGAAAAAGAGGTAATTGGCCGCAAGGGCCGCCCCTACTGAACCACCGGCATCACCTGCTGCAGGTTGAATGAACATGTTATTGAAAACATGCTCTTTAAGGAGTTTTCCGTTTGCCACGCAATTCAGTGCCACACCACCGGCAAGGCAGACATTCGCCGAACCGGTCAGCTTTTTGGCCTCCCTTGAAACCTTCAGCACGATTTCTTCCGTTACCTGCTGAATGGCCAGGGCAAGATCACACTGCTCCTGGGTGAAGTCTTCCCCAGGCTTCCTCCTTGTCATGCCAAACAGTTTTTCCCATCTTTTTTCGCGGATCATACTCAAACCCGTCGCATAATTGAAATAAAACTGGTTCAGCCAGAGCGATCCGTCGTCATATATGCAGACCAGTTCTGTCTTGATTTTGCCGGCATATTGCTGAACCCTCCCGGACCCCGGAATGCCATAAGGCGCCAGTCCCATTAACTTATATTCCCCTGAATTGACCCGGAATCCAAGGAAATAGGCAAAGGCAGAATACAGCAGGCCCAATGAATGCGGAAAATCCAGCTCCCTGAGGATTGTAATGCCGTTGTCTTTCCCATGACAGACGGACGCAGTGGCCCATTCGCCCACGCCATCCATGGTAATAATGGCCGACTCCCTGAAAGGAGAAGGATAAAATGCGCTGGCGGCATGCGACAGATGGTGCTCCGGGAAAAGGAGCCTCAGCTTATCCGGATGGTAAGGATGAACCTGCCTAAGTTCATCGCGAATCAGTTTTTTAAGGAACAGTTTTTCTTTCAGCCAGGGGGGAATGGAGGTGATAAAAGAAACAAGGCCCCGTGGGGCAAAATTGTAATAGGTTTCCAGCAACCGTTCGAATTTAAGAAACGGCTTGTCATAGAAAACCACAGCATCCAGCTCATCCATGTCGAATCCTGAAAAATCAAGGCAAAATCTGCAGGCATGAACCGGGAATGAGTGATCGTGTTTTATTCTTGTGAATCTTTCTTCCTGGGCTGCGGCAAGAATTTTCCCGTCTTCGATGACAGCTGCTGCGGAATCATGATAGAATGCCGAAATGCCTAAAATTCTGGCCATGACAGGGTAACTCTTATCGGGGGAAACGCTGTTGAGTCTGCACAGGGCTGTTTTAATACAAATAAATTAAAGCTCCCGCAGCTAAAGCTCTTTGGCAATCCGGGAATGAATTGCTGCTTTGAAGCGAAGACGGATGCTTTCCTTATAGGATTCTGCAGAAGCGGCAGACTTCAGGTTCAGCTCATCCCATAACCCGATCTCAATAAGTGACATGAAATAATTCTTGTCAGGGTTATACACTCCTCCGGAAAAAAAATAATATTCATCATAATGATGCAAAGACGCAACTTCATTTACACTTTCCACTGAAATTGAATTGTTGCTCACAAAATGCCACAGCGAATCACAGGAGTTAAAACTCTTTTCCTGAATTACAGACAGGGTGTCATCATACTCAAGATAATACAAAAGGCCTTTCCCGATCTCGTCCTCGACAAGATTCATAAGGCTTTCAGCATTTTCCAGCACATCAAGGTAATTCGAAAAGATTATAATATAATCACATTTATTATCAAGAAAGTCATAGAATATATATGCCCTGTCAATGTCCTCTATTTCATCTTCAAGGAGGAAATACAGATAGTCGTCATCTTCTTCATCGATGGTGCCGGGACTGGCATCCCTGATGTAGGCAGAGGATTTCTCAATCAGTGTGGCTATTCTTTTCAGTTTAAAAGGAATCTGCTCTATGTCCTTTTCCTTGTTGCACCCTGATAAAGCAAAGGTCAGGATCAATGCCATGCATAACAGTCTTTTCATCATGTCGGTTAAAAATTAATTGCAGGGTATGGCATTCAAATCTCAGATTTTGATTCTTCACCCGTCGCATTCCTGACGGGTTGACCGATCATTGAATGGCATCTTACCTGAAAAATGGCGTTATGAAAGTCCAAATGTATTAATAATACAGAATAAAAGCATCCGGTTGGGGTCAAAGTAAGGTAAAAATGCATTGTCAGGCAGGGCTTTTGTTTAGGATGATCCCGTTTCCAAAATAATAATGGATTCACCGGACCGGGTATTTCGGGATTTGCTAACTTTATAGCCAGGCAGATTGCTATTTGACATCTGATTATTTTTTTTCTTTACCAAGAATGAGCGAAAATAAATGGATCCTGGAGCGGCAAAGCAAACATGGCTTTAACAGCACAGTCGAATTGCTTTGTTCAGAGGCGGAACGGACAGGATGGAAAATTCCGGCCGTTCATGACCTGCAGCAGTCGCTTTTAAAGTCCGGTAAAACGGTCAAGCCAGTCAAGGTGATCGAAATCTGTAAACCTGAATATTCAGGTAAAATGCTGGAGCTTAATGATGAACGTGTCATGTCCGTTCTGATGCCCTGCCGTATTTCGGTTTATGTGAAAGATGATGGCAACACCTATGTTGCCCTGATCAATACGGCAAATATGATAGAAGGATTGCCTCCGGTCATTGCCGGGGTAATGAAAGCTGCATCGGATGAAAGCTTTGAATTGATCCGTAAGTTCACTAAAATGTGACAATTAACCTGTCAGCAGTGTCAGGATCGATTTCTTTTCCTGTTCACTCATGGCATTCATCTTTTGCATGGCTTGCTGTATTTTTGTCCTGAAATTCCAGCATGTCATCTGACGCAGCGACAGCTTCCTGGCAAATTCATAGGTTGACAGTTTATCGTCTGACTGACAGACATGATATGCAATATAAAAAGCTTTATGAATGGGGAATTTACAGTTGTGAAAAATGGTGCCCCTGGTAGCGGATTCATCCGATTTGCATCGCGTACACCGTCTTGAGTATGGGGTTTTACCGGGGCAATAATGGACATTTCCGCATCTGCGGCAGGCATAACCTTCGCTCCATTTAATCCGGGCAAGTAATTCGAGGCATTTTTCATCACTTTCAAAAAGCTCAGTCAGCTGCCGCTTTGTCAATATGTTTTTGAATTCAGTGCTCATGTTTCATGGTGCAATATGC
>JAXDCR010000196.1:0-7513 GCA_034677845.1 Bacteroidales bacterium
TTGTCGAAATATTTCCGAGGGTGAGGTACAGGTATTTGCTGACAGAGGATGCCCCGCTGCCGGCGAGTGTCAGTCCCGCCGCATTGTTAATCTTCAGGTTGTAAAACTGTTCTGTGGTAGAAGATCCCTGGACAGTCATCAGCTGGGGAGTGGTTCCGCCAAATGTTACCAGTCCCGTTCCCGGTATAAACCCTCCGGATGCGGAAGTGTTCCTGTCGGTCCAGTTTCCCAGTATGGTTATGTTCTTGTTATGCAGGGCGTCACTCAGCACACCGCTTCCGGTTTCAATTGTCAGGTTTCCTCTCACCCGCATGTTATCTGCGCTGACGAATTTGACACCGTTGCCCGAAAAGATCACATTCTGAAAAGGTTTGTAATCATTGCCTGGTTTCAGGGGTAGTGTGGCTGCCACCGAGCTGTTGTTGTAAAAGTCAATGGTACTGGTCACATTGCTCATGAAATCCTCGTATTCACCTCCCGGAAGGATGAAACTTCCTGAACCTGTGCTGGTGACCCTGATGGTGCCGCCGCCGCCTATATGGCCCAGGCTGTGGTAAAGCGTCGTGTTCACGTCGAGTGTGCCGTTGACGGTGACAGAATAGACCGCCTGGCTGCTGGCATCCATGGTGATTGTATGTCCCGTCAGTATGACAACGGCGTTGCCGTTTGGCGGGGCGGTAACGGCATTGTCAGAACCGTCTGCGTTCAGCGTCCAGGAGTTGATGTCGGTCCAGTTGCCTCCCGAGGTTGCGTTTCGGCTGTAATAGACCGGAAGGCTGACGAAATTGGGACTCGGCGCTGCATTGACGCCGCAGGTGTATTCACCCGTAATGCTGTTGACAGAGGTAATCCGGAACATATCAGATGCTGCTATGACGAGTCCCGTTGCCGGTACCGACCATGTATTGGTTGACTGGTCGTATTTGCCGACCACATATCCGCTTTCGTCTGGCAGGGCATCGGCATTCATATATTTATATTCATGATCCAGCGTCAGTCCCCCGAATCCCGTGGCCCCCACGCTCCAGTAATACTGAAGCTCGTTGGTGGCGGCCGGGTTTTCATAGGTTGCCGGATGCTTTTGATTGACCGGTCTTAAGGTGATGGCGCCGGCTGTTGTGTTTGCCGTTATGTTGTATCTGACGGGAGTGTATTTTCCGGCCACACCCACTGTGAATGTAAAGTCAGCCGCGCCGCTGCCGAACAGTTTTCTGACGCCCAGGTCACTGATGACTCCGTTGGTCATGATCATATGTTCATCGTCGATGGTGCCGCCGATGCTAGCATTCTGACCCAGTGTCAGCAGGTAATCGTCTATGTACAGGATTCCGTTTATGAAGGTAAGCCGGCCGTTGATGACGCTGTTGTCGGTCATGTCAACCCCCAGGGAGTTGTTCAGCGTGAGGTTGCCGAATTCGCCCGTGCCGCTTCCGGAGATTACCTGTTTCCGCGAGGCGTCTAAAACAATGCCTCCGGAGGAAAGGGGACTGGCATGGACAGCCGAGTTATCGATGTTCCCTTCAACGGTGATTGTATTGCCGCCGTCATCCAGGGTGCCTGAAGCGAGGGTAAGGTCTGCATTCACCCGGATGTTGCTGCTGGGGGTCAGGGTCAGCGTACCGATGGTTTCAACGACAAGGTTGGCAAAGTTGGTGAGGTTTGAACCTGACCCGGTTATGGCCTGGGATGCTGTTCCATTGAAGGAGGTCAACTGTGTCAGCGACCCAGCCTGGTAGCCGCCGGCTGATATGCCTGTTCCGGCGTTGCTGTTGTTATTGACAAGGTCGCCTCCAATGGTTACGTTAAGTCCGTTCGCATGGAATTCCGAATTGCCTTCGATTGTCAGGTCATTGAGCACTGTCAGGGGATAGATTCTTGCATGGGCGGTCTTTGTGGTCGTGGTGGCATCGACAGTCAGGTTCCACAAAGCTGCCGAGGTGACGAAGTTGTATGATGTGCCTTCTGCGGCCGAGGAGGATCCCAGCCTGACGGTTCCGCCTGTCACTACGGAGGTGTCCGGTGCCAGGTAAAGTTCGTTATAGGAAGGGTTGTTGTAATTTCGTGACAGGGTCAGTGTGCCGCCTGACATGATAAAGCTGCTGCCGTCATTGAGTATTTCAAACATTCCCCTTGTGTTATCCGCCGACCGGCCTTCAATTGTCACGGTGGAAGTGCCTCCCTGGGTGTAGCTCAGGGAGCCGGTGCTGATCAGTATGGGCCTGCGTATCTGTCCGTTTACCGTCAGACTTCCGCCCAGGACAATGATCTCGGGATTGCCCCCCGAGGCGTATTCAATATCGTTATCGTAGTTACCGCCCGTTCCGATGTTGACAATCCCGTTGTTTATTATCTCCAGCCTTCCGGCCAGGATCAGGTCGCCGGCATCGCTGGTTGTTCCGATCGTTACCGTTCCCTCATTCACAGAAAGAGACGCCGTTGAAGGAATGGTAAAGGAAGAAGTTGTTGACAGGGTAAAGTTAAGGTTGGTGTTTGAAACGCGGAAAGTGCCGTTTTCTAGGATCAGGGCAGTGCCTGAACCACTCAGCGCAAGGTTGTCAGCCGTGACATCCAGTATCGTGTTCCTGGAATTACCCTTGTCCACATTCAGATAGTTAAATTCATTGGTTCCCGTGCCCGACAGCACTTTATCCCCGTCACCCGTGAAATATACATTGCAGTAATAGGTGGCAGATGTGTACATGTCAAAAATGCCGTCATTGTTCAGGTTTCCGTTTATGTACAAAAGATTGGCTGCAGAAGTGCCGCTGTTGGCCACCTGGAATGTGCCACCGGCAAGTATGGTAATGTCCTCATTCGCATATATAGTCTGTGCAGTGCCGTTCCTGTACTGCATGGTGCCACCCTTGATGACAAGGTTTCCCTGAAGGGTAAGGGTTCTGGCCGTGGCAGCATTCAGATAGACCGCACCGGTTCCCGTTCCGTTTATTGAGTCATTGCCATAAATTGTCACATCGGCGTCCGGCATGGTGATAATCCTTCCGGTGGCGGGGGAGAGGGTCAGGTTGTTGTAATAGTTGTTGCCTGCGGGCAGGGTGAAGTCTGTGGCCCCCGTGGTATAGTATTCCACCGTTCCACCGCCTGCACTCAGGAAGTTGCCGAAATCGCCGCCCGGAAAAACAGCCGCTGGTGCCGCGGAAGATATCTTCAGCCTGCCGGTTCCCGAAACCTTGCTGTCCGGAATGGATCCGAAATTGTGTCCTGTGGTGGTTGTGATGTCAAGGGTTGAACCGGAATTGATCTGCAGTCCCCCTACCGTAACATTGTTATACCCTGCAGGTATGGTGACTGTATGATGGAAGGTGGTTCCGTCGCCGATGACAACGGGACTGCTGATGCCGGGCAGCGTTCCGTCAACGGCACCGCCCACGGCCACCGACGACCAGGTGTTTGGATCGTTCCAGTTGCCGCTGGCCCTGCTGTAGTAAACTTTTACCGGCTGGAAAGCATTTATCTCGCCAGCGGTGAAATCACCGCTGACATAGCTGACATTGGTGAAACGGATCTCATTGGATGCATCAACTACCTGTGAAATGTCATTTATGTAGGTCCACTCATACGGGCTGTAAACTCCGGGGATATAGTTTGCCTCCGTGCCCCGGCCCACAAGGTCTGAATCGACATATCGGAATGTGTGTGACACTGAGTTGGCGGCAATGCCGGTGAATCCTGAGGGTGTCACTTTCCAGTAATAATCAAGGGAATTGGAGGAAGTGGCAAAGGGACTGTATTCATCCACAGGCTTGATATTGACGGTGCCCCAGGCAGCCGGTGCGCTGGCAAACTGAAGGGTGGCCGGCGTGTAGTCAGAAGCGGTTCCCACAGGGAACAGGAAGGCGCCGGTTGTGCTGAATTCCTTGGTGACACCGCCGTCGCTCATGTTTCCGGCTGTGCGTATCATCTTGGTGCCGGAGAAGGAAGATGTCGTGCCGCTGAGTGCGTCATACACGTTGCTGGCAGTGCCCAGTGAAAGGTTATAGCTGGAAATGTCCAGCAAACCGTTTGCCAGCCGCAGGTTTCCCGTCAGGCTCTGATTTGCTGTCAGAGAGGCCAGCCCCCCTGTCTTGTTGATGATAAGGTTTCCGAAGATCCCATTGCCCGATCCGCCAATGGTCTGTGCTAGCGTTCCGTTCAGGAGGATGCCGCCGCTCGCCTGGCTGGTGTGGGTGCCTGAATTGCTGATATTGGCGACCACATTGATAATATTACCCATGTCCTGCAGGAAGCATCCGGCATCGATTGCCAGGTTGTTCCTGACGGTAAGGTTGGCGGACAATGCGGTGTTACTGCTGTTGGTTACATGAAGGTTATAAAGACCCGAGGTAATCGTGCCGCTGTTGATAAACAGCTGTCCCGCCATGCCTTTGAATGCCGTTGTGTTGGTACCGGGTGTGTAGGTGGTGCCGGCTGCCATACTGAAGTTTCTGCCGACAGTTACGTTCTGGTTGTTCGGGACAAAGACGGCAGAATTGGTCAGGCTCAGGTCATTCAGCACCACAAGCGGGTTGGCGGCCACGTTTGTTGAGCCGGATCCTGCCGTATAGCTCACTATCTGTGAACTGTAAGTTGCAGAAGCCGCATCAATGACAAAGTTCCAGAAGGGAGCGGTACTGGTGAAATTGGCATTGCGGTTGGCAACCACAAGAGTGACCGTGCCTCCGGTCACCGAGCAGTTCTCAGGATTCGCGCCTATGACAAGGCTTCTGTTCGCGCCGACTGAGCTGCCGTCGGTCGCCTGGTTGATGGTAAGCTGTCCCCCCGACATTTTAAAGCTCATCCCCGGGTATGACATGGAAAGGCTGGCATGGTCATCACTGCCGTTCAGGTTGCCTGTGATGGTCACCTGTCCCCCCGAAATGTCAAGCGATCCGCGGTGCGTTCCAGATGCTGTTGAAGTCCGGATACACGGTGTCGTCAGCGTTCCATCCTGCACCTCTATGGCTGCCGAGCGCCGCAGGATGACACCGTGCTCATTGTTGATCGTAAGTACGCTGGCTGAATTGGTTATCTTTATCTTGCCATACAGCACAAAAGAGTTGGAGGTGCCGTACGTATGAGAAGTGTGCGTTACCGTTGCGCCGTCAATCCAGATGCAGGCGTCGTCATCGACATAATAGTTCAAATCGGTTGATCCGCTTTCCTCGACAAGCGACGGAATGTTGATATTGGCACCCAGCCTTACGGTTCCTGCCAGCAGTCCCAATGCCAGATAGTTGTCCACCGTTGCCACATCGCCTGCCGGTAATCCGTTGTTCAGTCCGAAAAGATAGAAAAGGTTGGCTGCGCTGGCATCGATATTGAGTACATAAGTCTGGTCAATGCCCTTGTCGATCTCGATGCGGTAAAACCTCGTGTATCCGTTGATCACCACATCCTGGTCGGATGAACCGTTGTTGAACACAATATCAACCCTGTCGGCAGGATAGGTGATATAGTTGGCTGCTGCCAGGTTGGTGAAGCGGACGTCGCCGTCGTTCGTGAAGTTTCCTTTAATGACAAAGCGATGGGCATCATACCGTCCCGTGCCCACGGGGCCGGTGCCTGTCGAAATTTTTCCGGCGGCGTCCACCTGTAAATCCCCGAAAACTGTCAGGTCGAGCTGTGCGGTGCCAGAATTGCTGTTAATCCTGAAATCGCCGGTATGAACGGTAAGATCTCCGTTTACAGTCAGGTCACCCAGCACGGTGGCAACAATGGCATCGGTGGCAAGGCTGAAAATAAGATTGTTATAAGTGTACTGGCTGAGGGTGAAACTGCCTGTGTTGTAATATTCCACCGTACCCCCTGTTGCCGATACGAAATCGGTGAAGGAGCCGCCCGGGAAGGTGCCGGTCCCGAGCCTGAGCCATCCCTGTCCCCTGACATCACCCAGGTCATGTCCCGTTGTGCTGCCGATGTCCAGGACACCCCCTTCATTGATCTGTGTCGACAAAACATGTTGAGAGGAACTTGCCGTGACGGTGCGGCCATTCAGGATGACCACACGGTCACCGGCCCCTGGCACCGCCGGATCGACGGACAGGGTGCCGGAAGGGTCTGTGGTCCACGTGGAAGCCGTGTTCCAGTCCCCCGACTGGTAAGAATAATATGTCATTGGCCCCTCGCGGCCTGTCCAAGTGCCGGCAAGGAAAGCCGTTCCGGTCACAGTCATTGGATTCACCCCGCCGCCGCTGGCGCCGGACGGCAGCGACCAGGATCCGCCCGAATAGACGTATGGCACGTAAGAGGTCTGGTCACCACCGGTTCCGACTTCATCGGGATTTACATAGGCAAAGCCGGTATTTGCGTTGATGGCTGACAGGTTGGTTGTTGAAATGATCCAGTATTTCTGCAGGTCGGTGGAAGCAGCCGCGGGTGGACCGGGGGCGGTGCCCGCCACGGCGCGCACCCTTAGTTCGCCGGTTCCGGCCACCGTTGCCGATAGAGAGCTGATCTGGCAGGGTGAATAGTTCGATCCTGTTCCGAGCGGATAGGTCATGACAAAACCGGCTGCGGCAGTGCTTTGCCGGATCAGGCTGCCCGTTCCGTCGCAGATGATCATATGTGAGCTGTCAAAGCTACCGGTAACCGTTGCGCCGTCTGCGAGGGTGAGATTATTCGTTCCCGACCCCAGGCTGAGGCTGCCGTCTGACAGGTCAAGGTTTGTTGTGACTGTCACGGAACCCTGCATGGTCTTTATGTTCCCTCCTGAAATGACAAGATTCCCATAGGTCAGTCCCTCCACATTCTGAGCCCCGCTGTATCCGTAATTAACAGTTGACATGATGCCCAGCGACTCGTTACCGCCCCATACCGTTGCCGTCGTATGGTTATGATAATAGGTACCGCCGTTGTCAATCTGAAAAGTTGTACCGGACGAAAGCGTGATCTGGCTGGTGGCAGTAACGGAGGCGTTGCTGCTTATCCTGACGGCTGATCCGCTGCCACTCACTGACCATGCTCCGGTCGTTGTCATGTGGTGACCGGTTTGTACGATAAACACATCACCGCTTGTGAAATCTGAAGGGTTTGTACCGGTGCCGTCCGTGTTGGTCCACCAGCTTGAAGTCAGGTTGACAGGGTTGCTGCCGTTGGAATAATATATACGTGATCCCGTAATTCTAAAATCGTCAACGCACCATCGTTCTGTGTTGTCGTTGTTCACAAGGGTAATTCTTATGCGGAGATTTGAAGTTGCCGGCAGATTGGTAACAATCACGGTGCTGTAGCCATCTGTTGTTCTTTCACCTGTTCCTCCAGGGGTGAAAGTGACAGTCGTGCCGTCACCGTCATAGGCGGTTGATGCAATGCCGGAAGCGCTGTACGCCCAATAAGTGTTATTGTTCAGACCTGTAATGGTCAAAGTGTTATAATAATTGGTTCCGCCGTCGGGACTGACATCAACCCGTATATAATCTCCGGTCTCCAGACCGGCTGTGCCTCTGCCGGATATCCCGAAAGCGGCACTTCTCAGTTGCATTCTGATATTCGCATATCCAAGGGTGTTAATATTACC
>JAXDCR010000197.1:0-3139 GCA_034677845.1 Bacteroidales bacterium
CTCAGGTTGATGCAAGTACGGGAGGTAAAAACGGTGTGAACCTGGGTGAGATAAAAAATGTTATCGGTAACTTCAGGCAGCCTGAATTTGTTGTCTGCGATAGCGCGATGCTCAAAACATTGCCTGAGGATGAATATCTTTCAGGACTTGCAGAACTTATCAAAACCGGAATAATCGGAGATGTATCAATAATCGATATCCTCGAAAAACATAATGATGAGATAATTAAACGTGACACTCAGGTTCTTTCAGACCTGGTAGCCAGATCGGTAAAATACAAAGCTTCAGTTGTCTCAGAAGATGAGAAGGAAACAGGCCTCAGAAGGGTACTTAATTTCGGTCATACCTACGGACATGCCATCGAGCTTCACCTGGGCATAAAACATGGATTTGCCGTGGCCTCGGGGATGGTTCTTGCATCGGCCTGGTCAAAAGAACTCGGTTTTCTTGATAAGGATGAATACGAACGTATAATCAGGATCCTCAATAACTATAAACTGATTACGGATCATGGAATATCTCCGGAGATAATGGAAGAATTGATAAATCATGACAAAAAGAAAGCAGGCAGGGATATTCATTTTGTTTTTCTTGAAGGGATAGGCTTACCATTGGTAAAGAAAATGCCGGTTAAAGAGGTTATTGATTTTTACAGACAGAACATACCAGGTAAATAAAAAAATATGAATTCTTTCGGAACTTTATTCAGAATATCTTTATTTGGTGAATCGCACGGACAGGCGATTGGAGTGGTCATTGACGGATGTCCCCCGGGTATCCCGGTCAGTCCCGGAGATTTTATCCCGGATCTTGAAAGACGGAAGAGCGGAGCGTCAGGGACAACAGCACGCCGGGAGCCTGATCTTCCGGAAATATTAAGCGGTGTTTGCAGGGGATTTACCACTGGTTCTCCGGTGACAATTCTCACATTCAATAAAGACAGGATATCAACCGATTATGATGATTTCAGGATGATTCCGCGTCCGGGACATGCAGATTTCACGGCATCGGTCAAGTATTACGGATTTTCAGACCTGAGGGGAAGCGGTCATTTCTCGGGAAGGATAACCTGGGGTATTGTTGTTGCCGGAGTCCTTGCCAAAAAAATTGCAGGAAATATTACTGTTTCTGCAAAATTATTATCTGCAGGCGGATCATCCGACATTGATTCTGCAGTTAATAAAGCAATTGAAGAACATGATTCCATTGGCGGCATTATTGAATGTGTGGTGAAGAATGTCCCGGCCGGCCTGGGAGAACCGTTTTTCAATTCATTTGAAGCTGTGCTAAGCCATCTGATATTTTCTATACCTGCAATTAAAGGGATTGAATTCGGATCGGGATTCGCTGCTGCAGCAATGAAAGGATCTGTCCATAATGATGCTTTCAAAGATGATAAGGGTAAGACATTAACAAATAATGCCGGAGGAATTAACGGAGGTATTACAAACGGCAATGATATTATTTTCAGGGTGGCTGTTAAACCGACATCTTCAACGGGAGCAGACCAGACAACATTTAATTTTGAAACAAAAATGATGGATACCCTTAAGGTTAAAGGCCGTCATGATACCTGTATAGCATTACGGATGCCCGTTATTGTGGAAGCTGCTGCGGCAATTACACTGGCAGATCTCATACTTGTCGACAGAGGGATATTCGGGAGAGACGAGGTGAGGGGGAGATGAGGAGAGGGGGAGATGAGGGGCATCATCATTTATAATCAATTATTAAAATATCATTTCTATGAAACCCATATGATTGAATTCAAACACAAACACACAATGAATATAATTTTCAATCATGTGCGATTCCATCATACCGTTAAAATCAAAATTATATTATGATGAAAAAAATGAATTTATTGATTTTAATATTGATTTTGTGCACAGGCCCGAAGATTTGGAGCCAGGAACCGGAACGCCTGCGCCGGGACCAGAGTTTTTTCGGAATTCATTTCGACTTCCATGCAGGTAGTGATTGCAATGAAGTCGGGAAAAATACAACTCCGGTAATGGTGCAAACCATTATAGACAGGGTACAGCCCGACTATATTCAAACCGATTGTAAGGGGCATGCCGGATATACCAGTTATCCGACAAAAGTAGGAAACCGTGCGCCTGGTTTTGTGGGCGATCCGCTACGTATCTGGCGCGACGTGACTGCCCGGAACGGTATAGCACTCTATATGCACTATTCAGGTGTGTGGGATACGCGCGCTATCGAACTGCATCCCGAATGGGCGGTAATACGCGCTGACGGAACACGTGACAAGGATAAAACGTCTGTCTTCGGGACTTATGTCGATCAACTGCTTGTTCCACAGTTGAAAGAACTGGCCGGCGATTACAAAGTTGACGGTATATGGGTGGACGGCGAATGTTGGGCGACAATTCCGGATTATGGCGACAGGGCATTGCGCTTGTTCCGCGAATCGACGGGAATCAGCGACATCCCTGAGTCGGCTGCCGATCCGTACTGGTATGAATGGATGCAGTTCAATCGTGAAGGGTTTCGTAAATATATGCGTCATTATGTAGCATCTGTGCGGTCGGAATATCCTGATTTTCAGATTTGCAGCAACTGGGCTTTCACACATCACATGCCGGAACCAGTTTCTGTGGCGCTCGATTTCCTGTCGGGCGACTATTCACCGAACAACAGCGTTAATTCTGCGCGTTTTGCAGGGCGTTATCTGGCTTTCCAGGGGGTTCCGTGGGATTTGATGGCATGGAGTTTTTCTTACAATCCTTTTCCGCGTGAACAAAAACCTGCCGTTCAACTGAAACGTGAAGCAGCTGTCATTTTAGCATTGGGTGGTGGTTTTCAGGCCTATTTCACACAGAATCGCGATGGTTCGGTTCGGCTGGACGAAATGCAAGTCATGGAGGAAGTGGCAAAATTTGCCCGGGCACGACAGCCCTGGTGTCATCATTCTGTTCAGATCCCGCAGGTCGCACTTCTATTGTCCACAAGCGACTATCATCACAATGCGGGGAGTTTGTTCCCACAATATAAGGGGCAATCGCAGGGAGTACTTCAGTGCCTTCTGGAAAGTCAGTACAGCGTCGATTTGGTAAGCGAAGAGATTCTGGCGCCCGACATGGGCCGGTTTCCAATCATTGTGATCCCGGAATGG
>JAXDCR010000198.1:0-7542 GCA_034677845.1 Bacteroidales bacterium
GCGCAACCGTCTGGGCAATGCCTTGTTCAACAATTTGTTCGTTTATGCGGGTCCCGATCATCCGCACCAGGCCCAGCAGCCAAAGGAACTTAAGTTAACATACAAATAACATTTATGGAAGTAGTCAATGCAGTAGGCAGGAGAAAGAGTGCCGTGGCCAGGGTATACATGCAGGAGGGCAGCGGCAGAATCACGGTTAACGACAGTGAACTTCAGGTTTATTTTCCGCTTCAGCAATTGCAATATCTGATACAGCAACCCCTGAACCTGGCGGAAGCCATTGGCAAATATGATGTGACCGCAAACCTTAAGGGAGGTGGCATCAGGGGGCAGGCGGAAGCATTGCGTCTTGCCATTGCCAGGGCGCTTGTACAGATCGATCCAGAGAAAAAGGATGTTTTAAAGAGCAACAAACTTATGACCAGGGATCCGCGTGAGGTGGAGCGTAAAAAACCCGGACGGCCGGGCGCAAGAAAACGCTTCCAGTTCAGCAAACGTTAGGATCCCGGATGTTGTTTAGTATCTAAATTGGTAAGACTCAATCTGTTTTCAGACTGGCTACTTATCAATTGCTTTTACAGAAGGTAAACAATTAATCAATATGCAAACAATTACAATTCAACAATTACTTGATGCAGGGGTGCATTTCGGCCATCTGAAAAGAAAGTGGAATCCCGCTATGGCTCCATATATTTATATGGAAAAGGAAGGGATTCATATAATTGATCTTCAGAAATCCCTGGTGAAGCTTGAAGAGGCTGCCGCAGCCCTCAAACAGATAGCAAAGTCAGGCAGAAAAGTGCTGTTCGTGGCCACCAAAAAACAGGCCAAGGATATTGTGGCCGGTTATGTTAAGAACATCGGCATGCCTTATGTGACGGAGCGCTGGCCCGGCGGAATGCTGACCAATTTTCCGACTATACGGAAGACCGTCAAGAAAATGTCATCCATCGACAAGATGGCCAGCGATGGCACTTATGACAACCTGTCAAAGCGGGAGAAGCTTCAGATCGCGCGACAGCGTGCCAAACTTGAAAAAAACCTCGGCAGCATCGCCGATCTTACACGTCTTCCTGCCGCCATGTTCATCGTTGACATTTCCAAAGAACATATTGCGGTCCGCGAAGCCAGGCGTCTGAACATACCCATTTTTGCCATGGTTGACACAAACTCGGACCCAAACCTTGTTGATTTTCCGATCCCGGCAAACGATGACGCCTCAAAATCCATTTCCCTGATTCTTGGCTATGTTTGCCAGGCTATGCAAGAGGGCCTGGAAGAAAGAAAGATGGAACGGGAAAAGGAATCTGCAACAGATGAGGCAGTTGCAATAAAAGCCGAAAAGGGCGAAGGGGAAGAGGATGATGACGAGGATGTGGAACTGGAATCCAGAAAACGTGAAGCCGCTAAAAAAGCACTGTCGCTGAAAGCCCCGGCAAAGAAGGGTGTCGTCATCGACATTGAAGAGGAAGAAGAATAAAAACAATTTATCATAATGAATATGGCTCATATTACAGCAGCTGATGTAAGCAAGCTGAGAAAAATGACAGGCGCGGGGATGATGGACTGCAAGAATGCGCTGGAAGAAACTGGCGGTGATTTTGAAAAGGCTGTTGAAATCATACGGAAAAAAGGACAGCTGGTTGCCAGCAAGAGGGCTGACCGGGAAGCAACGGAAGGTGTAGTGCTTGCAGGGACCTCTGCCGACGCAACATTTGGGGCACTTATTGTTCTGAACAGCGAAACCGACTTTGTTGCCAAAAATGAGAATTTCATAAAATTTGCCAAATCAATCCTGGATGTGGCAATACATAACAGGGCGGGGGATCTGGACACGCTTAAAAAAAGCATGATGGAAGGTCATACGGTTGAGGAACAGATCACTTCACAGGTTGGCATTATTGGTGAAAAGCTCAGTCTTTCCTTTTACAGGAAGATGGAAGCACCGCAAATCGTTGCTTACATTCATCCGGGCAACCGCCTGGCCACTCTTGCCGGGCTGAACAAAAAAACAGACCTGCAGGTAGGCAAGAACATAGCCATGCAGGTTGCTGCCATGAATCCCGTGGCCGTTGATAAGGCTGATGTGCCGGCCGAAATCATTGAAAAAGAAAAGGAGATTGGCAGGGAGCAGGCGCGCAATGAAGGGAAACCTGAAAACATGCTTGACAGGATCGCGGAAGGCAAGCTTGCCAAGTTTTTCAAGGAAAGCACCCTGCTCAACCAGGAATATACAAAGGACAACACAAAAACCATCAGGCAATACCTGCAATCGGTTGACAAGGACCTGACTGTTACCGGTTTTGTACGCTACACACTGAACCAGTAAACCCGGACATCCCTAAGGCCACCCTTCAGGCGGGACAATAGCGCTTGAAGGGTGGTTTATTTTTATATATATTTACATAAATTATTTGCATATGGCATTGCCCTATAAACGCATCCTTCTCAAGTTAAGCGGTGAAGCCCTGATGGGCAGTGAAAAATCCGGTTTTGACCCCGGGGTGCTTGTTTCTTTTGCCCGCCAGATCAAGGAAGTGCAGGATTTGGGGATTGAGATCGGTATCGTTACGGGCGGGGGTAATATCTTCAGGGGCATAAGGGGTATGGATAAGGGCTTTGACAGGATCAGCGGAGACTACATGGGAATGCTGGCAACGGTTATTAACGGTCTGGCATTGCAGAGTTTTATCAAACAGGCAGGCGGCAAGGCAAGGATTTTGACGGCCACACTCATGCAGCCCGTTGCAGAGCGGTACAGCAGGATAAAAGCAGGGGAGCTGCTGTCAGAGGGCTATGCGGTCATTTTTACTTTTGGCACCGGCAATCCCTTTTTCACAACTGACACGGCAGCAGCGCTGAGGGCCGTGGAGACAGGGGCACAGATACTGCTCAAAGGCACCAGGGTGGATGGAATTTATACGGCAGATCCGGAAAAAGACCAATCAGCCGTGAAATATGAAAGCCTTAGCTTTGATGAGGCCTATGCAAAGGAACTCAGGATCATGGACCTGACAGCTTTTACCATGTGCCGTGAAAACCGGCTCCCCGTCCTTGTATTTGACGTGAATACCGAGGGTAATCTGATGAAAGCGGTCAGGGGGGAAAAGCTGGGAACCCTGGTCAGCTGTTGATGCTTTTTGCCGATGCTGTTGACTTTTTTTTTCAGAAGGGATATATTTGTTACAGCTACAATTAAATCATTCATTTATGGAAGAAGAAGCCAGATTTAGTGTGGATGTGTGCAGGGAGAAGATGGACAAGGCCATCAGGCATCTTGAGGATGAGCTGGTGCGCCTCAGGGCCGGCAAGGCCAGTCCCGCCATCCTTGACGGCATCACAGTTGACTACTACGGAGCCATGACCCCCCTTTCCCAGATGTCCAACATAGGCACCCCCGATGCGAAGACCATAATCATCCAACCCTGGGACAAGTCCATGCTTCAGTTAATTGAAAAGGCCATCCTCTATGCCAATATAGGTCTTACACCGATGAACAACGGTGAGATCATCAGGCTTAACATTCCCCCGCTGACGGAAGAACGCCGGAGGAACCTCGTCAAGCAGGTCAAAC
Organism: Bacteroidales bacterium; assembly: GCA_034677845.1. Classification (GTDB taxonomy): domain Bacteria; phylum Bacteroidota; class Bacteroidia; order Bacteroidales; family UBA10428; genus UBA5072. Next base: position 3,575 of record JAXDCR010000198.1, read on the forward strand.
AGCATGGCGAGAATACAAAGGTCAGCATCCGCAACGCCCGCAGGGATACCTTGGAGGAACTCAGGAAAATGCAGAAAGACGGTCTTCCGGAAGACGTTGAAAAAGAGCTGGCAGAAGAGGTTCAGATTCTTACCGACGACTATATTAAAAAGGTGGATGTCATTCTGGTTGCCAAGGAGAAGGACATCATGACCATCTGAGCGACACCGGTTATTTCAATTGCTTTCAATGAGCTGGTAGAGCTCATCCAGCTTTGGTGACAGGATGATCTCTGTACGGCGGTTCTTTTGCCGTGCCTCCGCTGTCTTCGCCGCATCGACGGGTTGATACTGGCTGCGGCCTGAGCATGTGATCCGCACAGGTTCTATTTTGGAACCGGCAAGCAGGATGCGGGCGATGGAAGTGGCGCGCAACACACTGAGATCCCAGTTGTCTTTATATACCGATCCGGCAATGACGGGCACATCATCTGTGTGGCCTTCGATCATGATGCTGATGTCGGGGTTCTGTTCAAGCACGGTGGAGAGACTTTTCAACGCCGTCACCCCTTTGGGATCGACCTGGGTGCTGCCGCTTGGAAAAAGCAGCTTTTCCTCCAGCGACACATATACCTTGCCGTTCTTCTGTGTCACCGAAAGTCCCTGCCCTTCAAAACCGAGCAGCGCATCCGACACTTTCCTGCGAAGAGAGGCAAGGAGTGACTGCTGGTCCTCCAGCACCTTTTCAAGTTCTGACAGGCGCATATTCCGCTGGTTTAGCTCCTGTTGCATGGTTTCCAGCTGCTTTTGACGGCTGGCCAGGTCGCCGGACAGCCTGTTCAGCTCATTTTCACGTACCTGCATTTCTTTCTGGGCCGATTGCAGGTTCTCCATCAACCGTTTGATCTCACCTTCGCTGCCCCTGATAAATGCCTGGTTGGCTTCGTTCAGGTCCGCATAATCACGGTTCAGTTGATTGTAATTCTCGCGCAGGGTGTTCAGCTCATTTTTCCATCGAAGCGTATCGTCACCGATCTGATTAAGCTTGTTTTCGAGACTGGCAAGCCGGGTAGTAGCCTCCTTTAAACTTACATTCAACCGTTCATTCTCAGCTTTCATCTTTTGCAGTTCAAGCTGGCATGACTGTGAAGTGGCCTGCAGGCTCTTGAACTTCGTGGGCGGAACACAGGCCCCTGCCAGCATGACCGCCAGGGTTAGAAGGATGAAAGTTACCTTGCCATCTTGTGTTTTCATGGATATTTTATTTTGATTCTAAGATAGGATGCCCCTTTCTAAGTTCAAATAAAGAAAGCAATTAATTATTAACTTTGAATCTTCATATTCCCGTTAACATGGGGCTTATTGCTATATGACAGAGGATGACAATAAATTAAAGCTGCTCGAAAATATACTTTTCCCGGCAGACCTGAAAAAGTTGAAACGGGATGAACTTCCGCAGTTATGCGATGAGCTGAGGCAATTCATTATCGACGCCTGTTCACAAAATCCCGGCCACCTGGGAGCAAGCCTCGGAGTGGTTGAGCTGACTGTAGCCCTTCATTATGTGTTTGATACACCTGATGACATACTGATATGGGATGTGGGGCACCAGGCATACGGACATAAGATACTTACCGGACGCAGGGAGCTTTTCCATACAAACCGGAAATACAAGGGCATAAGCGGTTTTCCGAAGATGTCCGAAAGTCCGTATGATGCATTTGGAACCGGACATGCCTCAACCTCCATTTCCGCAGCCATAGGCATTGCTGTCGCCGACCGCCTCAGAGGTGTCGATCGCAACGTAGTAGCCATCATTGGAGATGGAAGCATGACGGGGGGACTCGCCTTCGAGGGACTTAACAATGCGGGCATTGAAAAGACCAACCTGCTGGTGATTCTGAATGACAACAACATGGCTATCGATCCGAATACCGGCGCCCTGAAGGAATATCTCGCTGATATCACCACCAGCCGCACCTACAACAGGTTCAAGAACGAGATCTGGAACATGTTCGGCAAGATCAGCAGGATAGCTCCCAACGCACGGGAGTATGCCAGGAAGCTGGAAAACGGTATTAAGTCCATGCTGATGCACCAGAGCAACCTTTTTGAAGCCTTCAACTTCCGTTATTTCGGTCCCATTGACGGCCATGACGTCCGGCACCTGGCCGACCTGCTGTATGACATGAAAAATATAAAGGGGCCGAAGCTGCTGCATATCCATACAATCAAAGGAAAGGGGTACCGGCATGCCGAACAGGACCAGACCGCCTTCCATGCTCCCGGCAGGTTTGACAAGGAATCGGGCGTCATCCTGCATATGGATCAGGAAGACAAGGAACCACCGCTGTTCCAGGATGTTTTCGGGAAAACGGTACTTGAGCTGGCACGACAGAATGAACGGATCGTTGCCATCACACCGGCCATGACAACGGGGTGTGGACTGAAATACATGATGGAAGAGATGCCGGACCGCACATTTGACGTGGGTATCGCTGAACAGCACGCGGTGACATTCTCGGCGGGACTGGCATCACAGGGACTGATACCCTTCTGCAGCATATATTCAAGCTTCATGCAACGGGCTTTTGACCAGGTGATCCATGACGTGGCCCTGCAGAATCTGCCTGTCGTGCTGTGCGTTGACCGGGGGGGACTTGTAGGCGCTGACGGGCCGACGCACCACGGGGTTTTCGATATGGCCTATCTAAGAAACATTCCCAACCTCATTGTCATGGCGCCGATGGATGAGGAAGAGCTTCGCAACATGATGTACACCGCACAGCTTGGAAAGACAGGGCCGGTTTCAATAAGGTATCCGAAGGGAAGGGGGGTGATGGTGGACTGGAAAAAACCGTTCCGTGAACTGGAGATCGGAAAGGGGAGGCTGATCAGGCGGGGAAGTGACATCGCTTTGCTGACCGTGGGTTATGCCGGCAATCTTGCCGTTCAGGCATCGCAGATACTCAAGGCTGAATATGGCATTGATGCGGAACACTGGGATATGCGCTTTGTTAAACCCCTGGATGTTGAATGCCTCCATGACGTACTGGAACGGTTCAGGCATGTCATCACGGTGGAGGATGGGGTTATAAGCGGTGGTTTTGGCAGCGCCGTCGCGGAATACATCTGCGACCATGGATTCAAAACCCGGCTGCACCGTCTGGGTGTTCCCGATCAGTTTATTGAACAAGGCACTCAGGCAGAGTTATATAAAGAATGCGGCTTTGATGTGGCTGGCATTGTCAACCTCGTTCGCACGCTCGTAAAACCGCAGGTGCTGTTCAGAACAGGATGAATAGGCAAGTCTGCCTGACTTTTACGGTTCCCTTGTTATGACAGTCAATATATCATCCAGTATCCGTTGGCTGCGGCACCTTCCCTGCGGCATGGCAGGGGCTGCCAGTCCTTCCCCGAAACGCTTCATGCCGGTGATGACACGGGCCTCATCCCACAGACCCTCTGTCAGGAAACTTTCGATCAGTTGCCGGCCGCCTTCAATGAATACTGACTGTATGTCATGATAATGCAGGTACCGGAGTATTTCCTGTACCAGATTTGAAAAATCAAGCCTGGCGTAACGTATGTTGCCGTCTGTCTTATCCACTTTCTCATTGAATACCCAGGTCTCGAGGCTCCCGTCGAAAAGGTTCAGGTGGTGCGGCAGACGCAGCTTCCTGTCAATGACCATGCGCAGGGGCGATCTGCCGTGCCATTCCCTGACATTCAGGCGGGGGTTGTCAAGCAGGGCGGTACGGGTGCCTACCAGTATAGCCTGTTCCATGGCACGCCATTTATGTACAAGCATTTTTGAGACCTCATTGGATATCCAGTAAGGCTCTGCCGGATTCTGAATGCCACGGATGCGGTCAATGAATCCGTCCGCCGTCTGTGCCCATTTGAGTATGACGTAAGGGCGCTTCTTTTGGTGGAAGGTGAAAAACCTGCGGTTCAGCCATTGACAGGATTCCGCAAGCACACCAGTTA
>JAXDCR010000199.1:0-3118 GCA_034677845.1 Bacteroidales bacterium
GGCATAGTATCTGGGTCGGGGGCCTTCCGGGACTGTTTGTTTATAACGGATTGACAAATGAGTTCAACCGTGTGGATGCCGATGAAAATGGAAAAACGAGATTAAATAATCAGACAGTACGTGGAATTGTTGAAGAAGATCCGGATGTGTTCTGGCTGCATACCGGCAGCGGATTCACAAGGATATCCAATGTATCTGCCCTATTTAAAGGTGCAGTCCCTGATAAAACCGATCTTGATTTTACAAATTATTCACCCGATTTCCCGGTAAAAGCCAATTTTCCTAACTTCAAAATGGATAGTCAGCATAATTTCTGGTACGGAACTCAATACAACGGTTTGATCAAAATGACAATTGATGAAAACAATAAAGCCGTATATGAAGAAGCTTATCCTGATATAGCTCAAACGGAAGGCAATCTTTTTGAAAATGTAAACCGCATGATGAAAGACCGGACCGGTATGCTATGGGTGGGACATGAATCTGGAAAGATCAGGCTTGTCAGGGAAGCGAGCCGGTTGTTCACCCCGCTGGAAGGGTTGCTGAAAGATGATCCACCGGAAAAGTACAGTTTTAATAAATTTCTTGAAGACGGTGAGGGAAATCTCTGGGTGTGCAATTATGCAAGCGGCATTTATAAGATAAGCCCGGAGAGCAAAGTCACCAACTATAAAATAACTGACCCCCTGATAAAGAATCAAACAGGTAACGCTGCGGTTGTACTGCTTGCAATAGATAATGACAACCTGTGGGTTGGCGGCGGTTCTGCCTTATGGCAGTTAAATACAAAAACAGGCAGGGCTCAAATGTTGTTTCCGGATTCCATTCGCGGGCTGGTATATAGTTTATTAAAGGTCGACAATTATGTATGTATACAACTTCAGGATGGAGGATTCTGGATTTATAATCTGAATTCAAAAAAACTGGACCATTATACGGCTGAAAGGCGCGATTCACTGGGTTTACAATCCAATGCCATCCGATCATTCAATCAGATGAGAAACGGGGAGATCTGGATTGGCACAGCAGGTCCGGGACTGGTAAGGATGACGTTGAACACGACAACAGGGGAGGTGATTTTTTTGCCGCTTCCTGACGCGGTAAACCTGAACAGACAAATCATAATTGATGACAGCAAGGTAATCTATCGTATTCATGAAGACCGGCAGGGCAATCTGTGGTTTGCCACCGGAACGGGATTGATCAGGCTGGATGCTGAAACGGGTGATGTACAGAAATGGATGAAAAAGGATGGATTATGCAGTGATATAGTAGTTTCTATCGAGGAGGATAATAACGGTAATTTGTGGATAGCAGGAGGTGTCGGCGTTTCAAGATTTGATGTTTCAACGGGCGAAATCAGGACTTTTGATGAGCGCGACGGATTGCCCGATGTGAGGAACATGCATGCCATATCTTACAAGGACAGTAAGGGAATGATATACTTTGGCGGGTTCGGAGGTTTTTACAGCGTCAATCCCGATGCAGTTTACAGGAATGAGGTGGTTCCGGCAGTTGTCATTACAGACTTTAAATTGTTCAATAAATCCGTTCCTGTTGATTCAACCAGAAAGGCCGTTTTAACCACCAATATTTCATACACTCAGGAAATTGACCTGAAATATAACCAGAATGATGTGTCATTTACATTTGCGGCCCTGGATTACAATAATCCCTCCAAGAACAGGTATGCATACATACTGGAAGGGTACCAGGATGAGTGGATTGAAACAGGCGCAGATAACCGGACAGCCACATACACCAATTTAAATCCCGGCAGATACGTTTTCAGGGTGAAGGGTTCAAACAACGATGGGGTGTGGAATGAGGAGGGGACTTTTATAAATATAACCATTCATCCGCCGGTCTGGAGAACCACACCGGCATATATTTCCTATGCTGTGCTTTTCCTTCTGATGCTGCGCGGATTTATATTCTGGCGGACACAGCGGCTGAGAAAGGAAAAAATCATACTGACGAAACAGGTTGCTGAAAGAACGCATCAGATAGAACAAAAGAATAATGAATTACTGAAGCAAAAAGAAGACCTGCAATCCGCACTTGAAAGCCTCAAGGTAGCGCAGGAGCAACTGGTCGAATCTGCAAAAATGGCGGCTGTGGGGGGACTGGTGGCAGGGGTTGCCCATGAGATGAGTACGCCTGTCGGCATAAGCATGACAGCCATCAGCAGCCTGCTGGAAGATGTGCATAAGATGACGGGGCTCTATGAAAAAGATCAGATAAGCCGTGAAGAGTTCAGGGGTTTCCTGGATTCGACAAATGAAACAGCCAGGCTCACACAAAAGAACCTTGAACGGGCAGATTCACTCATACAGAGCTTCAAACAGGTATCCACCGACCAGGTCACCGAACAGCAACGTGTATTTGCCTTTAAGGAATACCTGAACGATATCCTGAGCAGTCTGAAACCCAAATTCAGAGACAAGAAAATTGATATCAGGATTGAATGCGATGATCAACTGAAACTGAATTCATACCCCGGCATCTATGCCCAGATCTTCACCAATTTGTTGATAAACAGCCTGCAGCATGGATTTACGGAGAAGAAAAGCGGCACTATCGGCATAAAAGCAGACATGGAAAATGGCAATCTTAAGATCCGGTATACGGATGACGGTGCGGGAATAAGCAAGAAAGACCTGCCCCATATATTTGAGCCGTTCTACACTTCCGATCAGCACCGGGGAACGGGATTGGGACTGAACATCATCTACAACCTTGTCAGACAGAAACTGCACGGAACGATAACCTGCGAAAGCACACCGGACAAAGGGGTGCTGTTTAAGATTGATGTGCCGGTGAAATGAAAAAGAAGCTGTAGGCATTTTCTCCGGGAGCGATGGCAACTATTCTAAAAGGATGGTTGCCGGGATTATGCAATAGCTGAAAAGCTTCTTTAGAATTTCTTTTTTTAATTGTAAGTGAGCACACCTTCAGGCTTAATGCAATAGTCAGGCAATTAAAGTTTTAAGCCTTATTGATTTTTAATTACCTATTATCACTTCTTGTTGATTTAAATATCTGATTGTGATTTGGAAGCCGGGTTTTAACATTGAATTGTGGTCGAATCCGTCAAATTCATACAGCTTGACATTTT
>JAXDCR010000200.1:0-14057 GCA_034677845.1 Bacteroidales bacterium
TGGAAATCTTGATGAAAATGACCACAATACATTAAACGAAATACCTGAACTTGTACGGCAGGTGGAAAGCAACCTGGAAAACTTCCGTTTCAGGGAGGCCCTAAAATCGGTCATGGACCTTGCCAGGCTCGGCAATAAATATCTTGCAGAGACAGAACCCTGGAAAACCGGTGACAGGGAAATGGAGAGGACAGGTACCATACTGCACGTGGCCTTGCAGATTACCGCCAACCTGTCCCTTATCGCACGGCCGTTTCTTCCGTTCACCGCTGATAAACTGGATAATTTCCTTGGCATTCGGTTGACAAAATGGGATGATGCAGGCAGAATTGACCTGTTAAAACCCGGTCATCGACTGAATAAAGTAGAACTCCTTTTTGAAAAGATAGAGGATCAGGCCATCGAAAGGCAGCTCGAAAAACTTCGGCTGACTCAGCAGAGGAATCAGATTTCGCACCTGAACCTGAATGAGCCTAAGAATTCCATACCATATGAGGATTTTGCCAAAATGGACATACGGGTTGCCACAATCCTGGAGGCTGAAAGGGTACCCAAAACAGAAAAGCTGATGCAGTTGAAGCTCGATACTGGATTTGATCAAAGGACAGTGGTATCGGGCATAGCTGAATTCTATAAGCCGGAGGAAATCATAGGCAAGCAGATTTGCCTGCTGGCCAACCTGGAACCGCGCAAGATAAGAGGCATACATTCACAGGGAATGATCCTGCTGGCGGAAGAACCTGATGGCAGACTTGTGTTTGTGACCCCAGAGCAGAAAACAGCCAACGGATCCGAAATCAAATAAGACTTCAGAACCTGCCGACCCAGATCTGGTTTCCAAGAATCTGTCTGTACCTGTCAAGCGAATCAATTGCCTGCTGCCTGCTGGCAAAAGATCCGATGCTGACCAGATAAAACGGAATGTCTCCCGGGGGCAGGATAATCGTCTCAAAGCCCTTTGCCTGCAATAGTTTCATCTGCTGCTCGGCGTTGCCTGAGATCCGGAAAGATCCGGCAATTATATGGTACAGGCCTGCTGGTTGGATGCCGGCATTTGAGTAGACGGATGTACCGCCGGTATTGCTTTGAGGCACAGGCGTGCCGGGCATGTCTCCGGTTTGATCTGACGTCATGCCTTCTTTCGTATTTCCTTCGGGGAGTGAGGGAGAATCCGCACGTTCTTCAGGCAATCTCCCGAAAACAATCCGGTCTTTCTCATCCATGCCTGTAATATCTGATGCGGTTTTATCACTATTACCGGTAAAAAGCGGACCAAGCATGCCGGTATAATAAAGAAAAACAAACAGGACAACTGCTAAAGTGGCAATTGTCAGGGGAATCATGAGTCTGCGTCTTACGGAAGCCTTCCCGGCGACAGAAACAGGCGCTGCTTTAATCTTTGAGGCGTGAGTGTTCCCTGTACGGGTAACCGGGAGGTTAAGGGGTGGAAACAGTCCGCGGTATGGCGATTCCTCTATAAATGACCTGAAAGCGAGGTTGTCTTCATATGCTTCAAATTCACCCAGACCCGCAATGACAGCCTTACCGTATTTTCCCGCTTCTTTAAGAATAGAGTCAACGAATCTGTCTATGGCTTCTCCCGCATGCTCTGCATCGCTTCCGTATTTTCTGCACAGGTGCCCCAGTAGCTTACCGTCATCGTCAAGGTGCCGGGGATCCAGACAGATTTGCCGGTAAGGCGGTAAAAGCATGTCACCGCTCTTGCTGAATTCAGCAGGATGCCATACTGTGTAAAAGCGGCCAAGCCGCCTTACCACCAGAGACTCTCCCCCAAGGATAAGCTCCTTGATCGCAAAAGCTATATTCATAAGAGCCGGCAACAACTGTGTAAATATAAGGTATGTTGAAAAGAAAAGGCAATCCGGTAATTAATAATTTTCCACATTGAAACTCCCATGCAAATTTTTTTTCACAACTGAGCGAAGCGTTCTCATGAACGGAGTGAGTAACTGAGCGAAGCGTTCTCATGAACGGAGTGAATAACCAGGAATGAAATTGATTCTCGTCATCTGCGTTCCATTAAACTTTACAGGCAAAGATATTTGCACATAGCATTTTAAACCCAGCATCCTTAAGGAGCAAAGCGACATATTTTGCCAGGGAAACCGGAACTTTTCAAACAAAAATCCAAATATTGTCGTTAATAAAAATATATATCTTCGTAAGACCCCACTATAAAATCATGCACAATGGACAAAATCGTGATGGTTGATTTGCACAGACAGTATCTGAAAATTAAAAGTGAGATAGATAGTGCCATTCAACAGGTAATCAATGACAGCGCTTTCATCAAGGGACCTGATGTCAGAGAGTTTGAAAAGGAACTTGCACAATACCTGGGTGCAAAACATGTAATTGCCTGTGGAAACGGTACGGATGCTTTGCAGGTAAGCTTGATGAGTTGCGGACTGCAAAAAGGTGATGAGGTAATAACCCCTGATTTTACTTTTGTTTCAACAGTTGAGGTCGTGGCTTTATTGGGACTGAAACCCGTACTTGTGGATGTCGATTACGATACCTTCAATATGAGCATTCCGCTTCTTGAAAAGGCCATTACCAGGAAAACAAAAGCCATCATCCCGGTTCACCTTTTCGGACAGTGCGCCAATATGGGCGAGATCATGAAACTCGCCAGAGAAAATGACATTGTTGTGATTGAGGATGCAGCGCAGGCCCTGGGAGCAGTATACGATGACGGCAGGGGACTGAAAGCTAAAGCGGGTACTATCGGACATATTGGCTGCACTTCCTTTTTCCCGTCCAAGAATCTGGGTTGCTATGGTGACGGAGGTGCCATCATTACAAACGATGACAACCTTGCCGATAAAATCTCACTGATTATCAACCATGGAATGAAGATAAAATATCACAACGAGATACTGGGAGTAAATTCAAGGCTGGACACCATTCAGGCAGCTGTTCTTCGGGTTAAGCTGAAATATCTCGACCAGTATGCCCTGGCCCGTCAAAAGGCTGCTTTATTCTATGACCGCGAATTAAGGAACGCCAGGGGCATTGTTCTGCCAGGAAGAGTGCCATACAGCAGCCATGTCTTTCATCAGTATACCCTCAGGCTTGAGGGTATTGACCGCGAAATTTTCAGAAACTCCCTGTGGTCAAAGGGCATTCCGACGGGTGTCTATTACCCCCTGCCCCTTCATGTGCAAAAAGCCTTTGAATACCTGAACCTGAACATGAACCATTTTCCGGTAAGTGACAACCTTTGCAATCAGGTAGTTTCTTTGCCCATGCATACCGAGCTGGATGAGGAACAACTGGATTATATCACCCAAAACATACTTGAAATTATCAGGGAATCAAATGGATAAAAAATACTTTGCACACGAAACCGCAGTCATCGATGACGGGGCTGTGATCGGCGAAGGAACCAGGATCTGGCACTTCAGTCATGTCATGTCTGGTTCCAGGATAGGAGACGGCTGCAACATCGGCCAGAATGTTGTGGTATCGCCCGGCGTCGTGCTGGGCAATCATGTCAAGGTTCAGAACAACGTGTCGATATACACCGGCGTCATATGTGAAGATGATGTCTTTCTGGGGCCCTCCATGGTATTTACAAATGTAATTAACCCCCGAAGTGCAATCGAGCGGAAAAACGAGTACAGAACCACTATCGTTGAAAAAGGGGTTTCTATTGGTGCAAATGCAACCATAATCTGCGGCATACGCATCGGCCGGTTTGCATTCATTGGTGCAGGTGCAGTGGTTACCAAGGATGTGGCACCCTATGAACTTGTCGTGGGCAATCCTGCCCGGCATGCCGGATGGATGAGTGAATACGGGCATAAGCTTCAGTTCGATGACAAGGGAATAGCGGTTTGTCCGGAAAGCAGGCATCATTACAGACTCCATGATAATTGTGTAACCAGAATTCCGGAATGAAGGCAAGGATTTTGGTCACGGGTGGAACTGGATATATTGGTTCCCATACGGCAGTCGAACTGATTGAAGATGGGTTTGAAGTGCTGATCGTCGATAACCTTTCACATTCCCGCCGTGAGGTGCTCGACGGAATTGAGAAAATAACCGGTGTGAGGCCGGATTTTGAACAGGCGGATCTTTGCGATGCAGTGAAGATTCGTGCCTGCTGCTCAAAGTATGGGGAGATAAAGGCCATCCTGCATTTTGCCGCCCTGAAAGCCGTGGGAGAATCCGTTGACATGCCCCTTGAATATTACCAGAACAACCTGACTTCAACGATTAACGTATTGCGACTGATGAAAGAATATGACATCCCCGTCCTTATTTTTTCATCCTCCTGTACGGTATACGGAAAACCTGACATTGTTCCGGTCACTGAGGACAGTCCCCTGAAACCTGCCAGCAGTCCCTACGGCAATACAAAACGAATATCGGAGGAGATGATACGGGATTACGTGAATATAACTCCGGGGCACAGGGCTATCTCACTCCGGTATTTCAATCCCATCGGAGCACACCCCAGCGCCTGGATCGGCGAGTACCCGACTGGCACACCCCTGAACCTTGTCCCCTACCTTACCCAGACTGCAATCGGCAAGCGAAAGGAGCTGAAGGTCTTCGGGAATGATTATCCCACTCCGGATGGCACGGGTATACGAGATTACATTTATGTCGTGGACCTGGCCAGGGCTCATGTCGCAGCATTGAACAGGCTTTTTGAATTCAGGAACCGCAATGCCTTCGAGGTTTATAACCTGGGGACGGGGAGAGGCGTTTCTGTGCTTGAGGTAATCCGGACATTTGAAACCACTACTGGCCGGAAGGTCAGATACCGGATATGCCCGCGCAGAGCCGGTGATATTGACTGCGTATATGCCGATGCCAGCCTCGCCAACAGGGAACTGGGCTGGAAGACACTTTCAACCCTTGAGGAAACTCTGATCACAGCCTGGAACTGGGAAAAGCAAATACTCAGAATGGAAAGAGGCAGATCAACAGGGCATCATCCAACGGGTCACTAAAATTAATACTTTATATTCATGACATTCAAAACAGTACTTGTCACCGGCGGAGCCGGATTCATCGGCTCACACGTTGTCAGACTTCTCGTTAATACTTATCCGGATATGTTTGTGATCAATGCAGACAAGCTAACCTATGCAGGTAACCTCGAAAACCTGTCAGACGTGGAGAAGAAGTCCAATTACCTTTTTGTCAGAGCCGATATAACCAGCATGAAACAGCTGGGTAACATTTTCGGCAACCATAAGGTGGATGCGATAGTTCACCTGGCAGCCGAATCCCACGTCGACCGTTCCATTTCAAATCCCCTGGTCTTTGTCAAAACCAATATAACCGGAACGGTAAACCTGATGAACCTGGCACTTGCACATTGGAAGGAAAGCCTGGAGGGGAAACTTTTTTATCATATCTCAACGGATGAAGTCTTTGGTTCACTTGAGAATGGGGGACTTTTCACTGAAAACACCGCCTATGATCCCAGAAGCCCTTATTCAGCCTCAAAAGCGGGGGCGGATCATTTGGTAAGAGCATTTGGCAATACATATAAACTTCCCTATATAATCTCTAACTGTTCCAATAACTTTGGCCCCAATCAATTTCCTGAAAAACTCATTCCTCTGGCCATCAATAACATAAAAAACAACCAGCCGGTTCCTGTATACGGAAAGGGAGAAAACATGAGGGACTGGCTGTACGTCGAAGACCATGCCAGAGCAATTGACCTTATCCTGCATCATGGGAAAACCGGTGAAACTTATACAATCGGAGGCGGCAACGTTTGGAAAAACATTGACCTGCTGCTTCTTCTCTGCCGAATTATGGATGCAAAGCTTCAACGGATGCCGGGCACTTCAGCTTCCCTGATCAGATATGTGCCAGACAGGGAGGGTCATGACCTCCGTTACGCAATTGATTCAACAAAGATCCGCAAGACCCTTGGCTGGCGTCCGCTTGTCAGTTTTGAACAGGGCCTTGAAATGACCGTTGACTGGTACCTCCGGCATAATGCCTGGCTTGAGCATGTTATAAACGGAAGCTACAAGAGGTACTACAGAAGTCAGTATCTGAACAGGTAATTATTCTACTGTCACTGATTTAGCCAGGTTTCTGGGTTGATCGACATTGCATCCACGCATAATGGCAATGTGATAGGACAACAACTGCAGGGGTATAACAGCCAGCAGCGGTGAATATATAACATCCGTATCAGGTATCTCCAGGGTGTAATCTGCAATCTGTTTGATAGTCGTGTCTCCTTTTGTAACAACTGCAATCACAATACCGTTGCGCGCCTTCACCTCCTGGATGTTGCTGACAATCTTGTCATAGGAATGGTCTTTAACTGCCATTACAACAACCGGCATATGGTGGTCAATAAGGGCAATGGGTCCGTGCTTCATCTCAGCGGCAGGATATCCCTCGGCATGGATATAGGAGATCTCCTTAAGCTTCAGCGCACCCTCCAGTGCTACCGGGAAAAGATAGCCTCGTCCCAGATAGAGAAAGTTATTGACATTTTTGTAAAGACCTGCGATTTTTTTAAATTCCCTGTCGTTCTGGAGGATGTTTTCGATCTTGGCCGGGATTTCAGTCAGTTCCTTTATGAGATGTACGTACTGCTCCCTGTCCAGCACGTTTTTCTGCCTGGCTATCAGTATGGCCATCATGGCAAGCACTGTAACCTGCGCGGTGAATGCCTTTGTTGAAGCCACTCCTATTTCCGGTCCCGCATGGGTATAAACCCCTGCATCCGTTTCACGGGGAATGCTTGATCCCACAACATTACAAATGCCCAGCACCAGTGCACCTGCTTCTTTTGCCAGCCTTACTGCGGCAAGCGTGTCAGCAGTCTCGCCGCTCTGACTGATAGCAATGACCACATCATCCTTCCCCAGGATAGGTCGTCTGTACCGGAATTCTGAAGCGTACTCAACCTCAACCGGAATGCGGGCAAGGTCTTCGAACAGATATTCACCTACCAGACCTGCATGCCAGGAAGTTCCACAGCCCACAATTATAATTCGCTGAGCCGAGGTAAGCTTCGGTATTACGTGAAACAATCCTCCCAGCCTGATTTCAGTACCATCGTCAATAACACGGCCGCGGAAAGTGTCCAGAATGGAACGGGGCTGCTCAAAAATCTCTTTCAACATGAAATGCTCATAACCTCCCTTGTCGATCTCGTCGATTTCAATATTTAGCTGCTGGATTTTTGGTGTAAGTCTGATATTCTTTGTGTTTTTAAGTACCAGTTCTGAATGGGTAAGTATGGCAACATCATTATCGTTCAGATAGATGACCTGTTTTGTGTATTCAACGATAGGGGTGGCGTCGGAGGCAAGAAAGTACTCCTTGTCACTGACACCGATGACAAGGGGACTTCCCTTACGGGCAGCGATTAGCTTGTCTGGCTCATCCGTGCATATAATGACTATGCCATATGCTCCCTCAACCTTGTTAAGGGCAAGACGGACAGCCATTTCTGCACTTACCTTTCCTTTAAGGTATATATATTCAATAAGATTGACAAGCACCTCCGTATCGGTCTCAGTCCTGAAAGTCACCCCCCTTTTCATCATACGGGCTTTCAGAATGGCATAATTTTCAATAATTCCGTTATGGATAAGTATGAACTTCCCTTTGTCTGACTGGTGAGGGTGTGCGTTGATATCGTTGGGTTCGCCATGGGTGGCCCACCGAGTGTGGCCAATGCCCATATTTCCCTTTAAAGTGAGGTTTTTTACATGGTTTTCAAGGTCTTCAACTTTGCCTTTGCATTTGAAAATGGAAGGGTGGTCGTTCATGATGGCAATTCCTGCCGAATCATAGCCCCGGTATTCCAGGCGTTTAAGACCATTCATCAGCACCGGAAGCACTTCCCGGTAACCTATATATCCGACAATTCCACACATAATGTTTAAAAAAACGGGATGTTGTAATTACGTATTCCCATTCAAAATGTTGTCGTAGAAATTGGAATAGGCATCAACATAGTCCGGCTGATGTTGGAAAGGAAGCATTGGTTTGCCGGATTTTTCTATATACTTGATTAGGGCAGCGTTTATGTTGCGGCTGCCTATTATGACGCCGTCTGATGCATTAATGATAAACTTGCAGTAATTGATATAATCCGGGTTTTCAATAAGTTTAAGTTCACTGCTGCTGATGCCGTCAAGGTTTAATTTGTGCTGGAATGATTTGCTCAGCGTCTTGCCGAATTCATTATCATACAATGAGAATACAACCTTCGAATTCCTGAACAGTGGGTCTTCGTGATATACTTTTTTCAGGTAAACCGCCAGCAATCCGGAGAACCACCCATGGCAATGCACTATATTCGGGGGCCACTGCAGTTTCTTGACGGTTTCGATGACACCCCTGGCGAAAAAAATCGCTCGTTCATCATTATCGTCGAAATACTCTCCTTTATCATCCTGAAATAAAAACTTGCGCTGAAAATAATCCTCATTGTCGATGAAATATACCTGCATTCTTGCTGCCTGTATGGAGGCCACTTTGATAACAAGAGGATGATCAGTGTCATCAATGATTATATTCATGCCTGACAGCCGTATGACTTCATGGAGCTGATTACGGCGTTCATTGATGCATCCGTATTTTGGCATGAAGGTGCGTATTTCCCTTCCTTTTTCCTGTATTCCCTGAGGCAGATTCCTTCCGATGACGGACATTTCCGTTTCGGGAAGATAGGGAGTTATTTCCTGCGAAACATAAAGAACTTTCGCTCCATTCATTTAGCCATCAAGAATTTAATGAAAGCATTTACAAAATTACTAAAAAATACGGAATTATTTTTATCCCGGTCATTCGCCTTTGGGTTAAAAGGGTCGGATTTCGGTTATCTTTGTCTGCGGTACTATGGATATAATATATCAAAGCAGTCGACTGAAAATGACAGTCAGCCGGCTGAAAAAAGCCGGCAAATCAATCGGTTTTGTGCCGACAATGGGAGCCCTGCATCAGGGGCATCTCTCACTTTTGAACTGTTGCCGGTCACAGAACAATATGACTGTTGCAAGCATCTTTGTCAACCCAACACAGTTCAACAATCCGGATGATTATGCATGCTACCCGCGAACCCCTGAGAGCGACCTGGAAATGCTGCGAAACTCGGGTTGTGACATTGTCTTTTTACCCGATGAACATGAAATGTATCCGGCACCTGATAACCGCATGTTTGACCTGGGAGGACTTGACAAAGTAATGGAAGGCCTTTACAGACCCGGACACTTTAACGGTGTGGCCATGATCATCACCCGGCTGTTTGACCTGATCATGCCCCACAGGGTGTATCTGGGACAAAAGGATTTTCAACAGGTAGCCGTCATCCGGAAGCTGATACATGCTTTTACCTACCCCACGGAGGTGGTGGTTTGTCCCACAGTCAGGGAAGCTGACGGACTGGCCATGAGTTCCAGAAACCGCCTGTTGAATGCGGAACAAAGAAAACATGCAGCCGAGATATATAAAGTCATGTCTCAGGCCAGGACACTGGCTGCAACCTCAACCGTTGAGCGGATCAGGGAATTTGTAATCAGCACGCTGAATAATGATCCATATCTGTCTGTCGAATATTTTGAGCTGGTAGATGACGTAAACCTTATGCCTGTGAGTGACTTCGGAATAAAAACAGGAGTTGTCGGATGTATTGCCGTCAAGGTCGGAAAGGTGAGGCTCATTGACAATATGTTTTTTTCTTCCTAATTTTGACATGCCATGTTTGTAGAAGTTGTAAAATCGAAAATCCACAAGGTGGTGCTTACAGAAGCTAACCTGAACTATACGGGAAGCATAACCATTGATGAAGATCTCATGGATGCAGCCAACCTGATCGCCAATGAAAAAGTACAGATCCTTAACCTCAACAACGGAGAACGGCTCGAAACCTACGTAATTACCGGTGAAAGAGGATCGGGCATCATATGCCTTAACGGGCCGGCTGCCAGAAAGGCCCTTGTTGGCGACATCATGATCATCATTTCATATGCCATGATGGATTTTGAAGAAGCCAAGAAATTCGTGCCAAAAATCATTCACCCTGATACGGCAACAAACAAGCTGACTGAGTAGGAATCACCCGTCCTGCGCGGAGAAAGGCATGAATGGCTCAGTCACTGCCCGGCCGCCCGGAACAAGATGTATGATCCACCATATGCGACACCAGAACCGAAGTATGAGTAGACAGGATTTTTCCCCATCTTTCCATGTGATATTGAAAAAGCTCCCGGTTAACACATTAAGGTTGCATAATTATGAAGCACCTCGACCTTCTTAAAAGCAAGATAAGAACTGACATATCTCTTGAGCGCTGGCTTGCCAGGGTCAGGTTCAGGGAACAGCGTATCGTTTTTACAAACGGATGCTTTGACATCCTGCACAGGGGACATATTCAGTATCTGGCTGAAGCAGCAGAGATGGGCGACCAGCTGGTAGTGGGCCTCAACACGGATGAGTCGGTAAGAAGGATTAAGGGCCCTGAAAGGCCTTTCATGGACCAGGAATCGAGGGCTTTTATCTTGGCTGCTCTGGACTTTGTTTCTGTTGTAACCTTTTTCAACGAGGATACGCCCCTGGAACTGATCCACCGGATTCAGCCGGATGTGCTCGTCAAGGGAGGCGATTACCAGCCCGAACAGATTGTAGGGTATGATATTGTAAAGGCAAAAGGCGGCCAGGTAGTTACCTGCCGGTTTGTCAGGGGTAGTTCGACCACAAGAATCCTTGACAGGATAAAAGCATCCGTTAAGTAATGGCAAAGACCAGAACCGTCTTTGTCTGCAGCAATTGCGGATCCGAGGCTGCAAAATGGACAGGCAGGTGTCCTTCCTGCAACCAATGGAATACTTTTGTGGAAGAGATCGTTATCGCAAGAAACCAGCAGGATACCGCAAGACGTTCCGCCGTTTCATCCGTTCCGATGCCCCTTAAGGAAATCAATCCACTGACCTTCCCCCGCCTCAATACAGGGATCGGTGAACTGAACAGGGTACTGGGAGGTGGTCTGGTAAAAGGATCTGTGGTACTGATTGCTGGCGAACCCGGGATCGGCAAATCGACCCTTGCGCTGCAGGTTGCCCTTTCCATGAATGATCATAAGATCCTGTATGTTTCGGGGGAGGAAAGCACCGACCAGATCAAGCTGAGGGCAGACAGAATCGGTCGCATCCATGATCAATGCTTTGTGCTGAACGAAGTGTCGCTTGAAAAGATCCTCGGACACCTGTCGGCACTCAAACCGGAAATACTGATCATCGACTCCGTTCAGACAATGGAGGATGATTCACTTGACTCATCCCCGGGAAGTGTGTCACAGATAAGAGACTGCACAGTGAAGTTAATGCGGTTTGCCAAGGAAAATGCCACTCCGGTCATGCTGATCGGACATATAACTAAAGACGGTGCCATTGCGGGGCCCAAAATACTGGAACATATCGTGGATACTGTATTGCTGTTCGAAGGAGACCAGCAATATATGTTCAGGATGCTGAGGGCTTCCAAGAACCGGTACGGGGCCACAACAGAACTGGGCATATTTGAGATGGCGCATGAAGGGCTGAAGCAGGTGGAAAATCCGTCGGGAGTGCTTATCAGCAGGAACCATGAAGGATTGAGCGGAATAGCTGCCGGCGTTACTGTGGACGGTGCCAGGCCTTTCCTGATCGAGGTTCAGGCACTGGTAAGCACTGCTGCCTATGGCATGCCTCAGCGGGTATCCACCGGATTTGATGTACGCAGGCTTAATATGCTTTTGGCCGTACTGGAACGCAGGGCCGGATTTAAGCTGGCTTCCAGAGATGTGTTCCTGAACCTGGCGGGGGGACTGAGAATCAGTGATCCTGCGCTTGACCTGGCCATCATGATCGCCATCCTTTCTTCCAGCCTTGACCGGCCGCTTGGCAGAAAAATATGCTTCAGCGCGGAAGTGGGACTTTCTGGTGAGGTCAGACCAGTCGGAAGGATAGAGAACCGTATCAAGGAAGCCGAAAGAATCGGATTCAGTGAAATGATGATCTCCGGAAGCCATGAAAAAACAGGTCATCTTAAGGAGAGTATCAGGCTGCTAAAGGTTGACAGACTGGAAGAAGCCATCAGGTTGCTATTCGGAAAAAATTCGGACAGAAGCAGCAACCGCCATATATAGAATCAGGCCCAAATCACCAAATCAGTAAAATGGCTACCATTCATTTTCCCAGTAATACTGTGAATCCTGCGGGTCGGCGGCAATCTCCGTGCAGTCAGTTGCAGGCACGTAATCCGGTGGTGGCTCGAAAACGTCCTGCTGAGTGATACCAAGAGTTGGATCAGCATACACCTTGCCCATGAAAATGGCCCAGATAGGCAGAGCCATTGAAGCACCCTGTCCCAGCGCCATCTGGTCAAAGTGCACTGAACGGTCCTCCGCACCGACCCATCCTCCTGCCACCAGCCTGGGTGTGATTCCGATAAACCAGCCGTCAGAATGATTCTGTGTTGTGCCGGTTTTTGCGGCAATACGGGCTGTAAACTTATAGGCATATCGCAGCCGCACGCCAGTACCGTAGTCTGTCACCCCTTCCATCAGATTAAGCATCAGATAGGCGGTTTTTTCGCTGATAGATTCCATGCGGTTTGGCATAAATTCAGCCAGAATGTTGCCGTTCTTGTCCTCAATCCGGGTTATGATGACCGGATCTGTATGAACGCCTTTGTTGGCAAAAGTGGCAAAGGAGGCGACCATTTCTGATACCGAAACATCAGATGTACCGTAGATCATGGACGGAACCGGATCGATATAACTTGAGATACCCATCTTATGGGCTATATCAGCTATAGGTTGCGGCTTGAACTGTTTCACGAGCCACGCTGATATATTGTTCTCCGATGTTGCCAGCCCCCACTTCAGTGTTTTCATTTTGCCCAGGTCCTCCTCGCGGCTTGTGCTGCGGGGTCTGTAAATGGAATCATTAACAATGAATGTCTGTTCCACATTAGGCACCTGGTCACAGGGATTGAAACCCTCCTGCATGGCCAGTATATAAAGAAAAGGTTTAAAGGTTGAACCCGCCTGTCTTTTGCCCTGTGAGACATGGTCGTACTTAAAATGGGCAAAATCTATGCCACCGACATATGCCCTCACATGCCCGGTAACAGGGTCCATAGCCATGAATCCGGTTTGCAGGAAGCTTTTATAATATTTGACCGAATCCAGCGGTGTCATGACTGTATCGATATCCCCCTTCCAGCTGAATACTTTCATAGGCACAGGCTGGTTGAAGACTTCCATTATCTGGTTCGTTGAAAGACCCTCGTCTCTGAGTTTCCGCCCCCTGTCAGAGGTCAGAACCCCACGCCGGAGGATGTTTTGTATTTCAGCAGCAGAAAGGTCCTTTGAAAACGGTGCTGAACCGATATTTCTTTTTTCGTTGAAAAAAGCCGGCTGAAGGAAGTTTCCGAGATGTTCCGCCACTGCTTCCTCTGCATACTGCTGAATGACCGAGTTTATGGGTGTGAATAGCTTTAAGCCGTCTGTATACAGATTATACGGGGTGCCATCAGGTTTCTTATTCTTGTTGCACCAGCCGTAAAGCGGATTATCCGCCCAGCTTGATGAATCTTCCCGGTATGAGGCGTAATCGGCATAATCCCTTCTCCTTGGCTCGGTTGCCATTAGTGTCCGGCGCAGAAGTTCGCGGAAATAGGTTGCCAGCCCCTGATCATGTGAAATACGCTGGAATCTCAGTTCAATGGGCAGACTTTTCAGGGAATCGCATACTTCCTGACTGATGTAACCATATTTTCTCATCTGGTTCAGCACAACATTGCGGCGTGTGAACACCCTTATCCTTTTCAAAGAGTCAGCCGGGTTGTAGTAGGATGGATTCTTTGCCATACCTACCAGCATAGCTCCCTGCTCAAGAGTCAGGGAATCAGGTACCGTGCTGAAATAAACCTGCGCGGCTGACTTTATTCCCACGGCCTGATTCAGAAAGTCATACTGGTTGAAATACATGGTGATAATCTCTTCCTTGGTATAGGCTTTTTCAAGCCTCACGGCTATTATCCATTCCTTT
>JAXDCR010000201.1:0-4975 GCA_034677845.1 Bacteroidales bacterium
ACTGGACTCCACGGAGCCAACCGCCTTGCCAGCAACTCACTTGTCGAAGCAATGGTCTTTGCTGACCGGGCTGCCAGACATTCTGTTGCCGTCTGGCGTCAATATGGTTTTCAGGAAAATATACCGCTTTGGAACGATGAAGGAACCACACACCCTGAAGAAATGGTACTGATTACTCAGAACTTCAAAGAAGTACAACAAATTTTCAGTTACTATGTCAGTATCGTCAGATCAAATCTCAGACTTAAAAGGGCAATGGACAGGCTTGAAATCATATTTAATGAAACGGAGGAATTGTTCAAGATATCCAAACTATCGCTGAAACTTTGTGAATTAAGAAATATGATAAATGCCGGATATCTCATAATAAAGGCTGCCCAGCAGAGAAAAGAAAGCCGGGGTCTTCATTATACAATTGATTTTCCTCAGAAAAACCCTGCTAATATTGCTGATATCTGAAACAAATCAGATCAAGCAGATATTCAATCTCAGCAATGTCCGTTGAAGTCAGCAATTTAAGCCTGATATCCTTGAAATCCGGAAAGCTCTTGAAATAATGTGAAAAATGTCTTCTCATCTCCAGGATGCCACGTGGAATACCTTTGAACTCGACAGATTTTCTGAACTGCATCCTGGCCAGCTCAACTTTCTGACCAGCAGAGAGAGGAGGCGGCAATACCCCGGTGTCAATGTAATGCCTTATTTCGCTGAAAATCCATGGTTTGCCGATGGTAGCCCTGCCGATCATAATAGCGTCAACCCCATACCGGTCAAATGCTTCCTTTGCTGACAGGTGATTAAATATGTCGCCGTTGCCAAAGACAGGTATCTTCATGCGGGGGTTATTTTTGACTTCACCGATCAGCGTCCAGTCTGCGCTTCCATTGTAAAGCTGTGCACGAGTGCGGCCATGGATTGTAAGGGCTTTGATACCAGCGTCCTGAAGTCTTTCGGCTATTTCCACAATAGTCTTGCTGTTTTCATCCCAGCCTATCCGGGTTTTGACCGTGACAGGCAACTTAACCGCCCTTACCACCGCATTTGTCATTTCAACCATAAGGGGAATATTCCTCAACATGCCTGCACCAGCACCCCGTGCGGCAATCTTTCTGACCGGACAGCCGAAATTAATATCTATCAGATCCGGACCGGCTTCTTCGGCAATCCTTGCCGCTTCAGCCATTAGATCTGTCATATGCCCGTATATCTGAATGCCGACAGGTCTTTCCTCAGGTGATATCACAAGCTTCTGAAGACTTTTAGCCGCGTTCCGCACAAGTCCTTCGGACGGCACAAATTCAGAATATACCAGGTCAGCGCCAAACTGCTTGCAGATCTGACGGAATGGACTATCTGTTATATCCTCCATGGGTGCAAGCAGCAAGGCCTTATTCCTAATCTGTATGTTGCCGATGTTAATCAGATACCCTTATAAATGAACGGTTCAAAGATATGAATTTTAAAGGAGCACTTCCGTACCCGAACCATCAGGCGGTTAGAGACAAGGCCCTAAGTCCGGGCATAAAGTGACATGGAGCAGGACCTAAAGAAACCTGGCCCAAAAACATCAATTCGGATAAAATATTATATTTTTACGGTCATCACCGTAAACCCCAGACGATAATATGCCAATCAGCGGGCTGGACCTGTTCCGGCAGACATTTTCACGAATGACAACAGCGACGAAAATATTGCTGGTTGTGATGAATATTCTGTTTTTCCTGTTTTTCGGCACCATAATATCGGTATTGCTTGCCAGACCATTGTTCGGATATTCCCTGGCTGAAACCCTTGAAGCCATAAATTATCCTACTCACCAAAATCTTCCCCTGATAAAGTTCTTTCAGATCGTCCAGTCGGTTTTTGTGTTCATCATTCCCGCCATGCTGACTGGCTGGCTTTTTGGAAACGATATCCATTCTTATGCAGGTCTGAACATCAAACCATCGGCATTTTCAATAATGCTGGTCCTTTTTACACTTGTGGTTTCCATTCCATTCATGAACGCCACAACCTTTTTCAATTCAACAATGGACCTGCCTTCTTCTTTCAATGCCCTGGAAGAAAAAATGAAGAATCTGGAAGAAAGTGCCAGTCACCTGACCCAATTGTTCCTTGACAGTAAAACCCTGCAGACATTGATTGTCAACCTGCTTATGATTGCCATTCTGCCAGCTGTAGGAGAAGAAATGATTTTCAGGGGGATTTTTCAGAGGCTCTTCCGGGAATGGACAAAAAATTCACACCTTGGAATTTTAATAGCTGCTTTTATTTTCAGCTTCTTTCATTTTCAGTTTTATGGTTTCCTGCCCCGCTTCATTTTGGGAATCTTCTTTGGATACCTTCTCCAGTGGAGCGGCAGCCTATGGCTGCCAATTGCCGGCCATTTCATTAACAACGGTCTGGCAGTATTCTATTACCACTTCTCACCGCAAACAATGGGTGAATCCTTTCTGGATACAATGGGAACAGGAAGAGAAGGCCGCCTTTTACTGGCTGCGAGCATTCTCATGTCCTTGTTTTTGTTGCTTGTTATTTACCGGTTTGAGAAGGGGAGAAAGACTGTAAGACACTGATCAGGATTTATCTGCAGCCCGGTTTTGTTCACTTTTTCTGAAAACGTACACCACCCCGTAAATCCTTGCATTTTTTCTTCTTGACTCTTCAGGCAGGTTTCTGAAGGTTTCTTCCACTTCATTCCATACTTCAGTAATGATTCTATCTGAGATTTTTCTCATTTCTGCCAGTTTTGTCTGGGAACGCCTGAAATTTTTCTGCAGCGTTTTCTGAAACTGGTATGCTTCCATAAACTCCTCATAACGTACCTTGACAAGAGCAATAGTTGGATTGGCAATGGGGGTAAGTCTTTTAGCAACACGTTGATTTTCACCCTGTATAAGTCTTTCCCCCCAACGGATCACACTGGCCTCAGCCTGCAGAGCGGGCACCTTTTTCTGTTCCCTGTTCAATCCGAAATAGTCAAGATCTGTTATTGAAAGATCACCACGTATAACGGCCATGTTCAGAACCTGAATGAAATGTGAAATGTAAAGTTTCGCCTTACGCAGCTTTTTTGCATAATCCTTGCTTTTATCAACCTGTTTCTTAAACGCCAGCCTGCACTCAAGGAGTGTCTTTTCAAATGACGGCAGGTGACTTTGAATGTGCTGCATGGTGGGTTGGGAAAAGGCAAGCCTGCCAGGAGCTATTTCCTTGCCTTTTTCGTAAGCAATTCGCAGTGCTCGAAGCCGCGCAAGATCCGTATTGGGCAGACGTCTGTATGGCATCAGGATGCAGGGGTATTTAAGCGAAGGTAGTTAATTTTAATACGTAATGCTGAGTATTCGCCATAGTATTTTCCATTTTTAAAATGGATACCGAAATCTGACAAACGGATCGCAAATGCACTGACTGAAAAGTAATAAGGCATTTATTATTAATTGTTAAAAAATGATCCTAATTTTAAGACAAAACAAAAACAGGTTCAGATGTTCCCAGCAGAGGTGTACATTCAACGCAGAAAGGTTCTGAAACAACTTGTCGGTGATGGAATTATACTGTTTCTTGGTAACAGAAACGTACCGATGAACTACAAAGGCAATGATTTCCCTTTCAGGCAGGATAGCTCCTTCCTGTATTATTTCGGACTGGATATGCCTGACCTGGCAGGAATCGTAGATGCAGAAACCGGTGATGACATTATTTACGGAAATGATATATCTCTTGAAGATGCCATATGGATGGGCCGGCAGGCTTCATTATCCGAAAAGGCATCAGCAGCCGGAATAACCAAAGTCAAAACTCTGGAGAAGCTTGACCGTGACGTTTTCAAGGCCATTGCAAGGGACCGCGAAGTGCATTACCTTCCTCCTTACCGTGAGCAAAGGCGGCTACAGCTCGCCTACTATGATAACCTGAAATATGAGGAGGTTGACCGGAATTCGTCTCCCCGGCTGATCCGGGCTGTGGCTTCCCAGCGGTCTGTCAAAGACAGCTTTGAGCTTGAGCACATTGAGAATACGATGAATGAAGTGACATATGAAGCATACAAACATGCCCTCTCGGGAATCAAACCAGGGGTGCGGGAATTCGAGATTGCCGCCATCATTAAGTATGAGGCTTTAAAAAAGAACTGCCGAATGGCTTATCCCGTCATCTGCAGTGTAAATGGCGAAGTATTGCACAATCACCATTATGGAAATACCCTGGGTAAGGGTCAGCTGTTGCTCATTGATGCAGGCGCTGAATCGGAAATGCACTATGCCACTGACATTACCAGGACCTATCCCGTGGACGGCAAATTCAGTCCCCTTCAAATGGATATATACAACATAGTCCTTGAAGCGCAAATGAAAGCCATTGAAGCCATTAGGCCGGGGGTTCCCTTTCGCGACATACATTTTCTGGCAGCCAGGGTTATTGCGGGGGGACTGAAGGAAATGGGACTTATGAAAGGAAATCCGGATGATGCTGTTCAGCACGGAGCTCATGCACTTTTTTTCCCTCATGGAATTGGACATATGATGGGACTTGATGTACATGACATGGAGGATATCGGAGAAGACTATGTCGGATATGATGAAGAATTCAAACGGTCAGACCAGTTCGGAACAGCTTACCTGAGAATGGCCAAGCGCTTGCAGGAAGGGTATGTGGTAACTGTGGAACCGGGTATCTATTTTATATGGCCTCTTATTGACAAATGGCACAGCGAGGGCCGCTACAGGGATTTTATTAACTACCGGAAACTCTTCAGATTTGCCAGTTTCGGCGGTATCCGAATCGAGGATAACGTGGTGGTGACCTCTGACGGTCACCGCATCCTTGGTAAACCCATTCCAAAGGAGGCAGGGGAACTGGAATCAATCATGGAGTCAGGGCAATAATAAGGATGAGGTCTTTTAACGGTGATGACGCGGAAACGTACGGCCTATCCACGCATCAATGCCTCTATATCATCCGGAGCCATAGGAAT
>JAXDCR010000202.1:0-2987 GCA_034677845.1 Bacteroidales bacterium
TGAAGCATACAGGCTGCAGCTAAACTCCGTGATCAGGCAGTTTGACCCGCATTTCACGTTCAATGCCGTAACCTCAGTAGGATCACTCATTATGAAAGGTGAAAAGGAGAAAGCCTATAATTATTTCATTAAACTGTCAAACCTTCTCCGTTCCATCATATCTGACAGCAACGTGCTTCTGAGGCCCCTGGAGGATGAGATTGAGTTCGTTACACGCTACTGCGAGCTCCAGAAACTGCGCTTTGGCAACAGGTTCGAATACACGGTAAATATTGACAGTGATGTCAACCTTAAAAGCCCCGTGCCGAAAATGATCATACAGTCATTCGTTGAAAATGCAATCAAACATGGCCTGGAGAACAAGAAAGAGCAGGGTATCCTCAGGATCAGCATCAGCAACTGCGGGGCTGGTATGGAAGTGATTATACTCGACAACGGAATCGGCAGGGCTGCTGCCGCTGATCTGCAAACACACGGACCAGGTACCGGACTGAAAAATATAGCAGGCATTGTTGAGACCCTGAACAAAGTGAACAATGAGAAAATTACCTTCACCCTGACTGACCTGCATGACAATGGCAGGGCATCAGGCACAAAGGTAACAGTATTCCTCCCGTACAACTACTCCCTCGACCTGACTGCTGATATGTAGTGATAAATCAACCCAAACCCTAATAGCATGAATTCCCGGAAAATCAGATCAATGATCGTCGAGGACGAACCGGAGGCCCTCGACCTGCTGACAGGACTGCTGGAAGCCACGGGAGAGGCAACGGTGGTTGCCTCAACTACAAATCCTTTTGAGGCCATCGATCTGTTGCTGTTGCATACACCTGACATCCTGTTCCTCGACATTAAAATGCCGGGGATGTCA
This sequence comes from Bacteroidales bacterium, assembly GCA_034677845.1. Taxonomy (GTDB): domain Bacteria; phylum Bacteroidota; class Bacteroidia; order Bacteroidales; family UBA10428; genus UBA5072. Next base: position 875 of record JAXDCR010000202.1, read on the forward strand.
GGATTTGACATAATCAATGAGATGAACAGGCTGACCGCCCTGACACCACACGTTGTTTTCACAACCGCCCATGATGAGTATGCAATCAAAGCGTTCGACTGTGCTGCCTTCGACTACCTCCTGAAACCAATTGACCCTGAGCGGCTGGCCGAGACTCTCCACCGGCACAGCAGCCAGACCGTCCGGAAAAAGAGAGAGCAGCTGCAGCAACAATCTTTTCCGAATAATGAGAAGATACTTATCTTCCGCGGTGTCACCGGGGTGACTTTCATTGATACCGATGAGGTGGTTTATATTACCGCTGACGGAAACTACTCAAGCTTTCATTTCATTTCCGGAAGAATAGAAACAGTAACCTCCCTTATCGGAAACATTGAGGCGCAGCTGGGAAAGCAGTTTTTCAGGACAAGCAGGTCATGCATCATCAACACGTCATATCTTGCACGCATCGACATGAAACAGTTGTCCTGCGTATTTATCAAAGGTGAAAAGGAATTCAGGTGCGAGATCTCGCGTGACAAGGTAAAAATGCTCACGGATTTCATGAAAAACCGTTTCTTCGAACTCTAAAATGAAGTGACTTTTTTTTACATTTTTAGCTGGTGCCTGTCCGTACTTTAGAAGCTGCCTTTCATACAATAGAATACTTTTTAAACAGAAAGATTGCTATTTTATTCAATCTTTACCACCGTATTTCATTTTACGGTAAACTAGGGTTTTTTAACAAACGACAGGTGGTTCTTCCCCCCCCCATTTCCCTGTCAGGCCACACAGATCACTGCAGAAAGGTCTGTGTGGCGCGTTTTTATGGGATAGATGAATTAAATCTCAATCCTGAAAACCCACACGTAATCAGACGAGGGTCTGTTCCTGACGTGTTGTGGTACAGAAACGATAAATGACCCGTTCCCGTTCTTCCACCTGCATACGGCTCCGGAACCGGGCACTGACACCTTTGCCCCGGCCGGCAGAGTGAGTCCGTTCATCGTAATGGCGGCCGGCATCTTTTCGCCTTCATCAGCCATATAATAGAGGTACCAGGTGTCATCGCCTTTCCGGGTGATGCAGCTCTTGCCGTCCTTATGCGGGGCAAGCGCCCTCGTTCCGTAAATGGCTTCACCGTTGACCTTCATCCATCTCCCTATCTCCTCAAGCAGGGAGTAAGCCTCCACGGGCCATGTGCCGTCAGGGGCAGGACCTATGTTCAGCAACAGGTTGCCGCCCTTTACGACGATATCAACCAGCAGGTGAAGAGCCTCGCGTGGCGACATGAACTTCGGATCGGGCACCCATGCCCAGCCGCCACCGGCGATGATGCATGACTCCCACGGGTATGGCAGCGCCTTCTCAGGCACCCTGTTCTCAGGCGTCAGGTAATTCTGGTTCTTTCCGTACACAGCCCTGTCAACAACAATCAGTCCCGGCTGCGCCTGCCGCGCTTTGGCCACCAGCTCATCCATACGGATATCCTGGCTCTGCACCCTGGTCATCTTGTTGCCCTGGGCCATCCTGGACCTGAGCACCTCATCATCGGTCATCTTCCTGACCCAGCCGCCATCGAGCCACAGGATGTCAATCGTGCCATAATCGCCGCCAAGGAGTTCCATAATCTGTCCGTGGGTGAACTCCACAAACTTCTCCCAGCGCTCCGGGTAATCAGTGATGCTATAGTTGACATGGCGGTCAGGCGTGGCAAAGTTTGGCCACCAGTAGTACTCGCTGTGCCAGTCAGGCTTCGAGAAGTAGGCACCCGTCCATAATCCCTGTTCGCGGAAAGCCCTGAATATCTCCTTTGTTACGTTTGCGCGGGGATTAACGCTGAACGGGCACTCCGGGTCAGTTATCCTGTAGTCTGTCAGTTTTGTGTCAAACATTGAAAAACCGTCGTGATGCTTGGTAGTGAAAACCACGTATTTCATTCCGGCATTCCGTGCTGCAGCAGCCCATTTCTCCGGATCGAAAGCAATCGGATTAAAGCTGAGCTTCAGGGCTTCATACTGTTTTTTATACTCTGTGTAATCAGGGTTTTTGCGACGGCACCAGCCCTCATCCTCGGCGCAGATCGACCATGATTCAACTATCCCCCACTGACTGTAAGGTCCCCAGTGCATCA
>JAXDCR010000203.1:0-7314 GCA_034677845.1 Bacteroidales bacterium
TGTGCTGGGTTGCAACAATTATGAGGTTATCGACCTGGGTGTGATGGTGCCGGTCGAAAAGATAATACAGACGGCGGTGGAAAGAGATGTGGACGTGGTGGGCCTGAGCGGACTGATCACACCGTCGCTCGAGATCATGGCTGAGGTCGCAGAGGAATTTCAGCGGAAGGGACTCGACAAGCCGATTCTGATAGGAGGCGCCACGACATCAAAGATACATACGGCGGTCAAAATTGAGCCATTTTACCATGCACCGGTGATACACGTGAAGGACGCGTCGCGTTGCGTGGGGGTCGTCGGCAGCCTGCTGGCACCCCACCTGCACGATGCTTTTGTTGACCAGGTGCGCAAGGAATACGACGACCTGCGGGCTACCTATTCCGGTGCCCGCAGCAAAGCCTCCTATGTAACGCTGGAGCAGGCCAGGACCAACAGGCTTAATATTCCCTGGAACCCTTCGACGGTAAGCGTTCCTTCCTTCACGGGCATCATGACATTCAGCGACTATCCCCTGGAAGAAATCCGCCCGTACATAAACTGGATGTTTTTTTTCATCGTCTGGCAGCTCAGGGGCAAGTTTCCCGCTATTCTTGAAGATCCTGCAACAGGCAGTGAAGCCAGAAAACTCTTTGAGGATGCCAACAGGTTACTTGACAGGATAATAAAAGATAAGCTGCTGACAGCCAATGCGGTGGTGGGCATCTTCCCTGCCCGCTCAGTGGACGATGACATCGAAGTGCTGGATCCTGCAACGGGTAGCAGGGTGATAGCCACTTTTGTCAATCTCCGGAATCAGGAGAGCAAAAGCGGGCAAATGCCCAATTTGTGCCTGTCTGACTTCATCGCCCCTGCCTCGAGCGGCATTAAGGACTTTATAGGGACTTTTGCCGTCACCGCCGGCCTGGGAATTGAAAAACTGCTGGAAGAGTTCCGGCGTGACAACGACGATTATGGCGCCATCATGGTTAAGGCGCTGGCAGACAGAATAGCCGAGGCTTTCACCGAACTTATCCACCTGAAAGTGCGCAGGGAGCTCTGGGCATATGCCCCCGGCGAAAACCTGACGGTCGATGAGCTGTTTGCGGAAAAATACAGGGGAATCAGGCCTGCCCATGGCTACCCTGCGTGTCCCGACCATTCCGAAAAACAAACCCTCTTCAGATTGCTCGACGCCGGGAAGAATACAGGTATTTCGCTGACAGAAAGCTATATGATGAATCCTGCCGCATCGGTGAGCGGACTGATTCTGGCGCATCCGTCATCACGGTATTTTCAGGTGGGCAAGGTTTCAAGAGACCAGGTTTTGGATTATGCAGCCAGGAAATCGATGCCGGTTGAGAAGGTTGAAAGGTTGCTTACCTCCAACCTGAATTATAAATGACCTGTACTATGTATGTACCAGCCTGACATACCAAAAGCTTGAGTTATTATGTAAAAGGATGGCAGCTAAGAATGTAAGTTATATAAAGCTATGAAAATCAGTAAACTGGTTGAAGGAAACAAAAAGACCTTTTCATTTGAGTTTTTCCCTCCGAAGGATGAGGCTGCTGCAGTCGATTTCGGCATCAATGTCGGACAACTGATGAAACTTGATCCCTCATTTGTTTCCGTCACTTACGGAGCAGGGGGGTCAAACCAGGACAAGGCATTCACGCTTGTTGATTACCTGCAGAACAAGATCGGACTGACGACAATGGCACATTACACCTGTGTCGGGTCAGGACGCGATAAAGTCACGGCCGACATGTCATACCTGCAGAGAATAAATATCGAAAACCTGATGCTGCTCAGGGGAGATCCGCCACAGGGATCACCTGCCTTCGTTGCCCACAAGGATGGTTTCTCTTATGCCAGCGAGCTGATCAGTCATGTCCGCAGGAATTTCTCCTTTTCAATCGGGGCAGCGGCATATCCCGAAAAACATCCGGAAGCCGAGAACCCTGAAAAGGACCTTGACAACCTCCTCATAAAATACAGGGCTGGTGCCGATTTCCTCATTACACAGCTTTTTTTCAATAACAAGGCATATTTTGATTTTGTCAGACGTGCACGCGACAAAGGCATCAATTGCAGAATCATTCCGGGCATACTGCCTATAACAAGTTACGGGCAGATTCCAAGGTCAGTGAAGATCAGCTCGGCATATTTTCCGGAAGACCTGCTTGACAGGATAACGGCCCACCGGAATGATCCGGAAAAAGTGTACCAGATCGGCATGGATCATGCCGTCAGGCAATGCATTTCATTGCTGGAATGGGGCGCTCCGGGCATACATTTTTACACCCTCAACAAATCAAGGGCGGCTGTGGAGGTCTTTGAAAGCCTTCCTGCTGCCCTGAAAAGCAGGTAATTACCTGACCTGTGTAAATATCAGATGGCAACTGTCTGCTCCGTGCATTTTACCTGAACACCCAGTACCTTATAATCCGCGTGAAACAATAAAAAACCAAGGGTATTTTTCCCGGCTGCCTTGCAACCGCGGGAAAAATACCCTTTTATGTTTGTTGTATCAGAAAATGCCTTGTGACAGGCAGCAAAAATCCTCTCAGTATATCTTCAGGTTATGTTGTCTTAATATCCGTATTGACGTTCTTGGAACCGATCAGGGCATAGTAAAGGATGTAAGCGAAACCGATGAAAACAACCCAGTAGCTGCCCAGGAATCCTGCCTTGTCGGCTATCCAGCCCTGCAGGGCAGGAAGAATACCGCCGCCCACGACCATCATCATGAACAGTCCCGATGCCGCGGCAGTGTATTTGCCGAGACCCGATGCGGCGAGGTTGAAGATGCTGCCCCACATGACCGATGTGCAAAGACCGCAAATGACAAAGAACATTACGTTAATCGGCACCCTTTCCAGGCCGAATGATATGTCAGACCTGAATACAGGCATGTTGACATTCGTGCTTGTGGGGAGTATGATGCCAAGAAATACAAACAGAACTCCCACACTGGCCACGGTGGTAAGCATCACTTTGCTCGAAATCTTGCCTCCGATAAGTCCCCCTATCAGACGGCCACACAGCATGAGGAACCAGAAAGTGCCAACAACGGTGCCGGCAATTGTCGGATCGATGCCGAATCCGCCCTTGTCTGCACCTGTGGTCATGAATAGGTTGGTGATGTTGGCCGTACCCACTTCAACGCCAACGTATATGAAAATGGCAATCATGCCCAGTACGAAGTGCCTGAAGGAAAGTGCACTGTGGCTATCCTTTTCATCTTTTTTCTCTTTCGAAATATGGGGTTCGGGAATATCAGCCAGGATAAGGACGATGAATGCGAGGACGAATATGCCCATGGCAAGATACAGGGCGGGATTTGCCTTGGCAATCGTGCGTGCAGCCTCGTTGGTGCCCATCAGGTAACCGACAAACACGGGCACAATCGTCGCACCGATTGAATTCAAAGTGCCTCCGAACTGCAGCAGCTGGTTTCCCTTCTTTTCATTGGCACCCAGTCCGTTGAGCAGCGGGTTTACAACTGCATTGAGCATGCACATGGAGAAACCGGATATAAATGCACCCAGCAGATAAACCCCGAAACTTGCTGCCTGGCCGGAAAGGAAGGTAATGGCAACACCCACAAACCCAACCACAATGGCAATAAGGGCAGTTTTTTTATACCCGTACTTCTGCATCAGCATTCCTGCAGGGATACCCATAAAGGCATATGCCAGGAAATTGGCGAAATTTCCCAACTGCGAAAGGAAATTACTGGCTCCGAACTGATTCTTGACGATCACTCCAAACGGATTCTGGAGACCTGTTACAAATGCGATAATAAAAAACAGCGTAAACATTATCGCAATTGGTAACGCATAGCTTTTTTTCTGAGTCGTGTTCATTAATTAAGGTTTTAGGTAATTACTTTGAGGTTATATTTCCGTTAAAAAATAAAAACATATTATTGATATTTTTACCTTTTAACACACTGGATCAAATGTAATAATTTTTCTGAATTGTTGATGCTGGTCAGCCATTAAACGTGATAATTGCAGGAATGCGCTGAAAGGGACTGATAAGCATATATTCGCATATGGAAATCAATATTTTTCATCTTACGGAAGGTGCGGAAAAGGCACGGGGGATTGCCATCGTAATCGATGTATTCAGGGCATTTTCACTGGTCTGTTATCTGATCGATCAGGGTGCGGAAAGGATCATTCCTGTCGCTGATATCAGCACGGCCTATGCCTGGAAGAAGAAGCATCCCCGCTTTGTCCTCATCGGCGAAAGACACAACCGGAAAATGCCTGGCTTTGACTACGGAAACTCACCGGAGGAAGTCCGGGGGGTGGACTTCAGCAACAAAACCATCATACATACGACCAGTTCCGGTACGCAGGGTATCACAAGGGCGAAACTTGCCGAAGAGGTGCTTACCGGCAGCTTCGTCAATGCCGGAGCCCTGATACGCTATGTTAAAACAAAAGATCCTGACAAGGTCTCGCTCGTGTGCATGGGATATGCAGCTGCCCACCCCATAGAAGAAGACAGTCTTTGCGCAGAATACATAAAACAAAAACTGGAAGGCGGTGATCCTGACTTTTCAGGAATGGTCGAGACAATCAGGAAAACAAGCGGACAGCGATTTTTTAACCCCCGCACCCAGGCATTTTGCCCCAGCGCGGATTTTTACAACTGCCTGAGACTTGATGCATTTGATTTCACGGTAAAAGCTTTCAGGGATGAAGAATTTGGAATTGTGCTGAAGAGGATCTGAAAATAAACCATGCCCCTGTTAATTGTTAACAATATTTAACCGGTATTTTGGAACAATTTTTGCGATTTAGGCGTAAATTTACCTTGTAATAATGAAACAAAATTTGATAAAACAGAAAGTTATGAAAATCCAGTCATTCATTCTTGGCATTGCACTCCTGCTATTTGCAGGTCTGACGCGAAGTGTGAACGCTCAGGACAGCAACAAGGTGACCGCTGCCATTGAGTGGGTTGAAACAACGCATGATTTCGGCAAAATTGACCTGGGCAAACCGGTAACCGTTGAATTTGAATTCAGCAACAAAAGCCTGTTGCCCCTTATCATCAATTCCGTTCAGCCCACCTGCGGGTGCACAGTGGCTGATTATCCGAAGGAGCCGGTACAGCCCGGCAAGTCAGGCAAAATAGTTGTCACATACAATGCCGCATCCAAAGGGGTTTTTCAAAAATCTATCCTTGTCAAGACGAACGCTTCAGACAATTACATATCTCTTCTGATTAAGGGAGAAGTGGCCAGCCTGTAGGCAAAGAAACTGCCAACCATCAGACTCACAGATAAGCGGTTGAAAAGACCGCTTTTTTTATATCAGTTTGAAAGGTAAGGAAATGGTAAAAGCAATCACTGTCTTCTGCGGTTCCTCAGCCGGCGACCTCCCTGCTTACAGAAGCATGTGTCGCCGGCTTGCGTCGGCCTTGCATGCCAGGGGGATATCCCTGATTTATGGCGGAGGTAAAGTGGGCCTTATGGGTGTCCTTGCAGATGAGATGCTGCACCTTGGCGGAACCGTCATCGGGGTTATTCCGCGCAAGCTTGTGGATATTGAAGTGGCGCATGAAGCCCTCCCGGAAATGCATGTTGTCTCGACCATGCATGAAAGAAAGGCCCTCATGACCCGGCTTGCGGACGCCTTTCTCATACTGCCCGGAGGGATAGGCACCATGGATGAATTATTTGAAGTGCTCACCTGGCGGCAGCTGGGGTATCATGATAAAGCAGTGGGACTGCTGAACGTGGAAGGTTACTATGACAGGCTTATCGGTTTCCTGGACGATGTTGTGCAGCACGGCTTTCTCAGCGATTACAGGTCGCGTCTCCTTTTCGTCAGCAGCGACCTGGAAGAATTGCTCGACCTTATGCTAAAATCCGGCGAAAAATAGCAATTTTACACACGGATCCGCTTTACACCCCAAACCTCAGCTGACATGAGCTACGCGGCAGATGCTTTGCTATCTTTCAAGGAGGACGTCAGGAAACGAAGTTTCGCAGACTGGATTGAGGCACACACCACGGGATTGAAACCCCTGCACCGGTATGAGGGCCTGCTTAAGATGGAAAGGGACAGGCTTACGTTTACAGGAACAGACAGGAAGTCGGGTGAAGATTTTCAGATGGAAATTTACAAAGAAGAATTCGAGCAGCTGTTTCTCGGATATGACAACACATTTTCAATATTTGAAACAAGGGGCTTTGGCCTCGGATGGAAACCGCTCAGAATCATATTTAACAGGGAGGGACAGGAATATACGATATACCTTATCATCAATTACCGCTATACACGGACAGACAATGAACTGTGGATGCAGCTGCTGAAGGAATGGCTCGGTGAGTCATGAAACACGGCCGCCTGATCCGGCAGCCGCCACAACACGGTGCATTAAGCCTCTGCTATACTATGCCGGAAAAGCCCATGAAAGCCAGTGAGATCAGTCCCGCTGTGATCAGCGAGATCGGAAATCCTTTCATCCTCACCGGCACCTCGCCAAGAGCAAGCTGTTCACGGATCCCTGCCATCAAAAGAAGCGCCAGGGTGAAGCCGGCAGCGATGGAGGCTGCATAGACAACGCTCATGACAAGGTTGTAATCTTTCTGCACAGCCAGTATGGCTGTCCCCAGCACAGCGCAGTTGGTAGTAATGAGAGGAAGGTAAATTCCCAGCGCCTGGTAAAGGGCCGGCGCTGTCTTCTTGAGGATAATTTCAACAACCTGAACCAGGAAGGCTATCACAAAAATAAATGTGATTGTCTGCATGAACTCAACTTGCAGAGGCACCAGGATGTAATGCTGAACAAGAAAAGTGACCAGGTTGGCCAGTGACATCACAAAGATGACTGCCATTCCCATTCCCAATGCCGTTTCCATCTTTCCGGACACCCCAAGAAAGGGACAGATGCCCAGGAACTGCACCAGCACTACATTATTGACCAGTACAGCCGATATGATTAAAATAATGTATTCCATGCATCTTATAGTTAAATTGACAACTTCTTCCTGACCTGGTTCATGACAGCGATCAGCAGGCCGTAGGTCACGAAAGCCCCCGGCGGCAGAATGAATATGAGGATTGTAGAGGCATTATCCCCTAACAGGGGCATGTTAAAGATGGTGCCGTTACCCAGCATCTCCCGGATGGCTCCCATCAGTGTCAGGGCCAGGGTGAAGCCTGTTCCCATACCCAGTCCGTCCAGCATGGATGGGATCACACCGTTCTTTTGTGCGAAAGCTTCAGCCCTTCCCAGTATGATGCAGTTGACCACGATAAGCGGAATGAAGATCCCGAGCGATTCATACAAATCAGGTGTATAGGCCTT
>JAXDCR010000204.1:0-4008 GCA_034677845.1 Bacteroidales bacterium
CGCAGCTTTTTCTTCAGCCTTTGGAGCAGTTTTTCCTTGTTTCCTGTGACCGTGTCTCGTGAACGGAGGCTCCACCCGATGACGGCATAGTTATGCCGGCTGACGGCACGGCTGAGGGGGGGATTGGTGACTCCGTAAGGGGGTCGGAACAGGTTGATTTTTCTTCCAATGATGGCCCGGATGCACTCCTCCGTGCGGCTCAGTTCCCGTGACATCCTGCGCCGGCTGAACAGGCCGAAAAAAAAGTGGTGCGAGTAGCTGTGTCCGCCGATCAGGTGCCCCTCACCGGCAATCTGCCTGACGAGCTCCGGATGACACTCTGCCCTGCTGCCGGTCAGAAAAAAGGTCGCCTGCACACCCTGCTGCCGGAGGATTTCCAGGATGGCAGGGGTGTTTTGCGGATGGGGGCCGTCGTCAAAGGTAAGGGAAAGGGATTGGCCACTGCGGTTACCGTGGCAGTGGACTTTGATGTAAAAGTTCGAACATACGGATGCAGAACCCCATGCCAGCAGTGCCAGATAGGGAACGAGGACCGGAATGCAGGTCCACACTCCCACCAGTCCAAGCACATTCAGGGCCGCGACGGCGCTCAGCGCGGCGCCTTCCAGCAGGGATGCCTTGCGGTAGTTCAGCATGCCGAAACAAGGATTAGAGAATGGTTTATATTGCGCAGATGGTTGTATATCAATATATTATTCAGATTATGAGGGCGTATGCCATTTACCATGATGGCATGCGGCAAGGCCTGCTCCTTCAGGATCATGCCGGCGATCCACAGTGCGAACGAGGCTGAGGTGTCGTACTCGCCGCAAAGGTGTTTCCATGCCGTGCAGCAGGTGTCGCTGAACCGCTTCCGCATCAGGTAGCGGTAGACGGCATCCGAAGGATAGTCGCCGTTGCATCCAAGCAGGACCACGTCGATATCCCTGGTTCTCAGCCGCCGGCTCTTCAGGAAATCGCCTATTTCACCTGAAACAGCTGATGCATTGCGGGGCCTGTAGAAAGTCCGCAACCCCCTTATGCGGGCAAATGCTTTGTTGTAGGCATGCCTGCCGAGCATAAAGAAAGCCACCCCCTCGCCGGGCAGGCTTCCCTTTTCCTTCCCGGCAAACAGCAGCAGGTTGCTGACAGGCTTTTTCCTCCAGAGTTGCAGGCGCCGGGTTATGTTGTAGGAGTTTGGCGTCAGCTCGTCAAGTCCCCCCACCAGCACGTTGTCTGCCGCATTTTCCTCCAGCAGCATGATGCTGTCAAGAAGTGCCGATTCGAATGAAAATCCCCTGTGCACGTACGTGGAATTGTACTGCCGGCATTTTATCGTCAGGGCTATGGCGGCTGCAACCGAGTTGTGGGTGGACTGCATGAAGGGGGTGGGATTGAGCAGCTGTTCATTGTTTCTGATCATGGATCCGAGGAACTTTTCCGTATCCTCGATGCAGCCGAGTCCCGTTCCCGTCACTATGGCCCCCGGCATGTCAACGCCTGACTCTTTGATGCATCTGAGGGCAGCGCAAACGCCCATTCTGACGATCCGGCTCATGCGCCGCGATGCCATGGGGTCAAGGTAGTCTTTGTACGGAGGTTCAACGCACCTGAGAAAATAGGTTTCCGGGTAGCCGATGAAGTCGCCCGACAGGCTTCCGTCGCCGAAGCTGTTCTGGGGCGATATGGTCCCCGCACCCTTTATAAATATATCCATTTCAGGCATGGGAGAATATCAGGGATGTGTTGCTGCCGCCAAAACCTAATGAGTTTGACATCACATGGCGCACCCGCACCCGGGGCACAAATATCGTAAGAGGCCTGAAACCAAGCTCTTCCATCGGAGTGATGAAGTTAAGGCTGGGGTACAGGCACTGGTTCATAAGGGCCAGCACACACAGCACGGCTTCCACGGCGCCTGCCGCTCCCAGGGTGTGGCCTGTGAATGCCTTTGTCGAACTGCAGGCAGGCACCCTGCCGCCGAAAATGCGCTGTATGGCCATGCCCTCCGACAGGTCGTTGTTCTGGGTGCCGGTGCCGTGGGCGTTTATATAGTCTATATCCTCCGGTGCCAGTGATGCAGTTTCCAGCGCCTTACCCATGGCCATCCATGCTCCCTGGCCCTCCGGTGAGGAAGCGGTCTGGTGGAAAGCATCGCATGCGTTGCCCCACCCTCTGACCTCGCACAGCGCATTTTTTCTGTCTTTTCTGACCGCCCGTTCGGACTCAAGAACAAGGTATGCAGCGCCCTCTCCGAGGTTGAGGCCATTGCGCCCCTTGTCGAAAGGCCTGCAGTGGTTCCTGTCGAGTATCATCAGGCTGTTGAAACCGTTCAGGGTGAAAAGTGTCAGACTGTCACTGCCGCCGGCCACCACCCGTTCCACCACCCCGTTTCTGATAAGCCGGGCGCCGAAAAGGATGGCGTTGGCGGAAGAGGAACAGGCTGTGCTGACGGTGCTAAGGAAATCCTTAATCCCCAGGTGGTCAGCGATGACTTCCGTACTGTCTCCGCAGTCATGGGTGACAATGTCTTTCAGGCGTCCCCTGTTGCTGTTTTCAAGGTACTGCCTGTAGAACACCTCGCTGCGGTCCATGCCTCCCACGGTGGTCGCCGACACAAGAGCTGTCCTCCTCCTGCCGGCATCCCCGATACGGGCATGCCGGAGGGCTTCAGAGGCTGCCAGCACGCCCATGAGGCTTGTACGTGAGTAGGATCTTGCCCGTGGTTTTTTAATGAGAGCCCGCAGTTCATCATCGGTGGCCCTTACCTCTCCGCATGGGAATTCGTTTTTATGGAATGAATTCAGGCGGGTGATGCAGGTAATGCCGGTTGAGGAATTCCGAAGCGATTGAAAGTTCTCTTCAAGGCCAATTCCGATGGCAGAGACAATGCCCGCTCCGGTGATGAAAACCCTGTCTGCCATGCCAGGTGAGTTTGGTGTAAAAGATTCAGCCTGCCCGGTGCTGTGCAATGTATTCTGCCATGGTACGAACGGAATACAGTATTTTCCTGCCTTCTTCGGACGAATTCACCTTCAGCCCGTATTTTTTTTCCAGCAGCACGATCAATTCAAGCGCATCGATTGAATCAAGTCCCAGTCCGTCGACAAAGAGCGGGGCATTTTCGTCGATCATGCCGGCATCCATTTCATTGAGGTTCAGCGACTCGATTATCTGGTTCTTCAGTGTTGCGATAAGCTCTTCCATGCATTACAAGTCAAGGGAGTATATGTGCTCCATGTTTTCAGCCGTAAAAATAGCAATTCCCTCCTTACCGGCTTGAGATTTTTCGATTAAAAACAGTACGGCGTCGTGATGTTCGCCCTCCAGCTCAAGCCACCCGGTGATACAACGTTTCACCGCGCCCGTTTCAAGCAGCATCACCACATAATCATGCAGGAAGGCGGAATCGAAACGCTCCTGCACGAAGAAGGTGTTTTCACCGAGAAACCCGTGCCGTATGCATAGCTCCCCCATCACCACGTTGGGCAGGGTGTAAACGAACACGGAGGGACTGGGGAAATAGTTGTCCGGACCGGCAATGGTGCGCTGGTAAACGATGTCGGTATCTAGCGAGGAGGCGGAGTTGGCCAGCACGATACCGGTCTTGTCCTTTTCACCATGTGCGGGGACGGGCTGCTGCCCGAGCAGGATCTCCGCGGCCAGGAATCCCAGCTTGCTCAGGTTGTCCATCTTGTGGAACTTGGGATAGCTGATGCCGCAATGACGGTATAAACTCAACAGGAAGCCGGACAAGGGGGAAGGTGACGGCGCGAGGCAGCTTTTTCTGCTGTCTCTCACCTTTCCGTTGCGGATGATGCACCAGGATGATATGTGACAGGTATCCTTCATCTGTAGAAAATAATTGCCGCGTTGCAGCCACCGAAGCCGGAAGCCACCTTCAGGCAGTTGTTCACAACCGCCCGGCGTGTTTCTCCTGTTACATTCACCGGTTGTGTGACGCCCATTTGATGGAAGCCAATTGTGCCTATCATCAGGTTGTTTTTCATTTCATGGATGGCAGCCACC
>JAXDCR010000205.1:0-3727 GCA_034677845.1 Bacteroidales bacterium
CAATGGGACCGTCTCCGTATCCGGTGTAGAGCTCAATGAAGCGGATAAGTCGATAAAAGTTGATGAAACATTCACCCTTTCAGCCACTGTCGAGCCTGCGAACGCGGCCAATGACAACGTGGCCTGGTCGAGCAGCGACGAAGACGTGGCCACTGTGGCCGGCGGTGTTGTCACCGGCCTGACCGACGGCACTGCCGACATCACGGTGACCACCGAAGACGGCGGCAAGACCGACCTGTGCACGGTGACCGTGACGAAACGCGACGTGTACGTGGCAGGCAGGCTCGCCAATGAGGACGAGACTGGTGTCATCGCAGGGTACTGGAAAAACGGTGTCTGGAACACTTACGGCACGGCTCTTTACAATGTGAACGACATCGCAGTCGACAGCGGCGCCGTGTACCTGTGCGGCAGCTTTAATTCAGAGGGTCATTCCCTGCCGGCATACGCCACAGACGAAACGCCGGTAGAATTGAGCCGCATTGATGATGCCGGTGACGGCGGTGTCAATAAAATCCTGGTGCGGGACGGCACGGTGTACTGCTGCGGCTCAACGTCCCAGGGCAGTATAAATGTAGCCGCGCTCTGGATCAATGGAACGCGCACCGATTTTACCGCATCGACTGTCAAATCCGAGGCCAGTTCCATTATGGTCAATGGTTCAGCCATTTATGTGGCTGGCAGCTATGAAAGGCCCGAAGACAACTATCAGTCATACGGGTACTGGCGCAGGGCCGATGCTGACAGCGAATGGGTCTGGACAGAGCTCGCCAGGGAAAGCGATGACGACGACTGGCGCACCTATGGCGGCATTGCGCTGAACGGAACCGATGTGTACGTGGGCGGCTCTGATAGCACGAGCCAGGCCCTTGCCTGCTACTGGCTCAACGGGGTCTATACCGATATTCACGATGGGTCTTTGGCTGAGACAAACCCTGCATTTATTACTCTTTATCGCGGCGTGCTTTACCTGGGAGGCACGGCCTATGCGGGCGGCAGCCCAACCCAGGCGGCATTCTGGACAGAGTCGTCAGGCTGGCAGTTGATGCCTGCGGATGATATTGGATTCACGGTCAATTACACCCAGTTCGGGGGCATGGCCCTGTCAGGCAACGATATATACTTTGCCGGGAGCGTCAGGGATTCCGAGGGACTCGACTATCCATACCTGTGGACAAACGAAGAGCCTCAGGAACTTCCCATGGAAGGATTTGATATGGGTTCCGCCTGCGGCATGTGCCTCGATTGAGCTGAGGGGCGGTACATTTTTAATTTATCGGGCGCAATGCCCGGATGCCTGCATGCCGGAGTTTTCGGATATAAAGTCAGGCGGGGATCGCATAATACCGCGGAAGAAAGGAATTTTTTTCGCCGGGACAAGCCGCGGCGCAGCTGATGCGGATGAAAGACTGATGACCGAACTTCACTCCCTCTCCGGCGTCCGGAACCTGTCCGTCTGCTCGATCGCGTCCATTATCTGTTCGAGAATTTCATCCTCGGGATCATCGTAATTGATATCCATCGGCTGCTTGAAGCGGATCTTCAACCGCGAGCCCAGTTTCAGCGGCTTGCATGGTTTTGATTTATGAAAGGCTTCTGAAAATCCTTCAACGATCACCGGGACCACGACGCACCGGGATTTTTTTATTATGTGGGCTGTTCCCCTCCTTCCTTTCGAGAACGGGATTGTCGTCCCCTGGGGGAATGTTATTACCCACCCGTCCTTGACCGCGTCGATCACTTTCTGCTGGTCATCCCTGACCTGCTCAATCGATACGCTGGGATCATCGATGGTCTCGTTTCCTTTTCTCCACGTCCTGCTGATGGTCACGGCCCCTCCCAATTCTATTATCCTGTGCAGGGCTCCTTTCATCTGCGCTGTCTCGAGCGCCACGATATAATAGCAGTGCCCGGTTTTTGCCTTCCAGAACCAGTGAAGGAAGGGACGCCGTATGTGGTCGAACTCGGTCATCAGGGCGATCCCTTCCATGAAGTACGTCTGGTGGTTCGACACGAACAGGACATTGCTCCCGGGGAGGTTCCTCACGATGTCCCTGCCTTCGACTTTCAGCCTGTTCAGGACATTCATGAACAGGGTCCCCAGGATATGCTGAAAGGGGGTAAGGATAAATATTTCTTTTATTATTACAGGAATGCCGTTTACGTCTTTCTTCATCGAAGTTTTCCCTTCCGTTGGATATTCGCGTTCAACACATTAAATTTTTTAAAAAGCCTTGCATCCGGGGATTATTTTGTCAATAGTAACTTGTTCGGGCATTTTAAAAGCGGATGGGATTAAATAATTTATGCCTCTCCTGATGTGTTGTTTGCATAACTTTATCGATCTGAATCTTCCGGGTGTACAGACCGTATTTTAAAAAAAGCCCTGCATCCCTGAACGTTCCTGGTTAATCATTTGGGTTGCCTGAAACCGTATTGTCCGGGGTGCAGGGGCGCAGCCCCTGCCTGCATACATCCGAGATTTATTATGTACCGTGCAAAAGGTTTCGGCGGGAGGGGACTGCCCGGATTGCTGGCCTGCTCAGAAATTCACGACCGGCTCAATTGCCGTATCCGGATAAATCTGCCCCTGCTTGGGAGGCATCGAGTTGTATACCCAGCTGATGTCGATGACTCCAAGCTTAATGCCGAGATGGCGTGAGAATCCCTTGAATTCGCCCCTTACCAGCACGTCCTCCATGCTGAGAGAAAGGCAGAACACGGCGACCGTCATGCCCTGCTTGAGTGATTGCAGCTCGTCCGCATACGCGGTCGGCGCAAAAGTTAGCCGCGTGCTGTCTGCCGCCTGGCACTGTATCACGGGGATGATTACCGGGAACCCGTCATCTCCCACATAGGAAAGAAAGCTCAGTGACGACAAGCTGTTGAACAGGTTTTCCGCGAACGGCCTGAGAATTCGGTTCCTGCTGCCGGAAGAAGCGGCCTTCTTCGCGAGTTTCGTCAGCAGCGCTCCGCGGACGATCCGGCCCATGGGAAGCGGTTCACTGCCGTACGTTTCAACGAGGTCCATGTAATGCACGGTATGGATGCCGAAATAGGAGTTGTAGCGCCACATCGGTTTTTTATTGAACATCAGGTATTCATCCCCCTCGTTGACGCATCGTTTCCACACGGCCTTGCCTCTCCACATCTTCCTGTCGAGGCTCATGATCAGGAAACCCGCATGGGGATTTTCCTTGATGAACTTTTTGCTCATGCCTTCGGAAAACTGGCCCCATATGAGCTCATTGACAGTCCGTGCCTGGAAGGTGGTGATCAGCGTGATGTGCGGAAGCCTCTTTTCGTTGACCGTGGCGATAAGGCCCACCTTGGCGTCGGGTTCGAACTTGACGAGGTCTTCGGGATTGAAGCTTTTGTATGACTTTTTCATCGGGTACCTCCCGGATGCTGTTTTTTTAAAGCATCATAATTCATCAATCATCGGTGGCCAATAATGAATGCCATCAATTACACTTTACATTTATAAGTTCAGGGGCGGATGTTTTTTCGCCCTGATCATTATTTTTCTCGATTTTGAGTTCCACCTTGGTTGCACCGCTCCAGTGCACAATGAAAGGGTCGACGCCGGATTTTTTCGCGACTTCGGCATAGTGTTCCATCATGTCGCGGCTGAGAAGCTCTTCGCGCGCGAATTCCCAGCCGAGATCAAGGCGCCGGTATTTGTCCCTGCACAGATTGTTAAAGGAACACAGCTCCCATCGCTGCG
>JAXDCR010000206.1:0-3306 GCA_034677845.1 Bacteroidales bacterium
TACCCAAGGTGGTCATACTGCACGCCCGCTGCCGAGATATAAAAGCCGAAACCGTTTGTCTGGTCGTTATATGTATCGAAGAAAACGGCAAAATTGTCATTGCCCATAAAGGTGAAGTCCCTGCGGAGGGATTGTATGGGGCGTTTGCCGGGCGTCGGATCGAAGCATATCGCAGCCAGGTATATGTTAGTTCCGTCATAGGTGAGCATCACCTCTGTCTGGGCTTTGGCAAAACCGGTGTCAGTGGGAGTCACCCGCTGGAACTTCCCTGATTTCTCCGCTGTCTGCCACACCGCTTCATCCAGCAGTCCGTCCACCTGAATCTTTTCTGACGTCTGGCTGATGTGTATCCGGTATTTGTCGCGGTTGACGGCCTTTGTCTGTGCCATAACTGTCATGCTGCCCGAAAGCAGAAGCAGGATTATAAGTTTGGTTACACCAGGGTTCATATTGCTTTCAGTGGTATTTGAGATGCGTTTATCTCCGCAATGTACTGAAAAGATTGGAATGTTCTCCTGCCGGATGCCAAAATATAAGCAGGCACGGAACTTATTTGCAGCCGTTAAATCCGCTGAAGAAAGCCTTTTCCTGTGTCTGCCACTGACAGACAGGTGATCTGACCCTTACGATCGCGGAGTTCCCGGTGATTTTTTACAGGCGTTTTAATTTTTCACCGGTATGTTCTTCATGGTACCTACAAGGAAATCCCAGAACCTGCCCACGCTTTCGATGTGCACCTTTTCATCCGGAGAATGGGGGTGGCGGATGGTGGGTCCGAAGGATATCATGTCCAGGTTGGGATAGATGCCCCCTATGATTCCGCATTCGAGTCCCGCATGCACGGCCTTTATTTCAGGTTCCCTGCCGTACATGTCCCTGTATGTTTTTTTCATCACCTGCATGATGGGCGACTGCATATTGGGTTTCCAGCCGGGATAGGAACCTGAGAACGTCACTTTTGCCCCGGCCAGCTCGAAGAGGGCCCGCATGCGTTCGCCCAGGATCATCTTGGCAGAATCGACGGAGCTGCGGAGCAGGCAGTGGACGCTCAGCGTCTGCCGATCCGAACGCACGATGGACAGGTTGGTGGATGTCTCGACGAGTCCCGGTATCCCGTCGGTCATCCTTATGGTGCCATGGGGACAGGCAAAGACAGAGGCGATGATCCTGTGCTGCAGCGTGCTTTTTATGACACCTGGCGCCGGCTGGTCCCTGACGGCTTCAATGGTAAGCGAGGGTTCGGTCTGTGCCAGCTCTCTGCGGCAGGTTTCGGCTATCTGTCCGATGAGCTTCAGAAAACCTTCTTCCTGTTTCACGGGGATGATAACCCGTGCGTTTGCCTCACGCGGAATGGCATTGCGCATGTTTCCGCCGTCAACTTCGCACAGACGCAATCCGCAGTCTCTTTCAGCCATATACAGGATGCGGAACATGATCTTGTTGGAGTTTCCCCTCCCAAGGTTTATGTCAAGGCCCGAATGTCCCCCTTTCAGTCCCTTCACCTGCACCAGGTAAGGCAAATATCCTTCCGGGATGTCCTCAGTCTCCAGGTCAAAGCGGATGCTGACATCCATGCCGCCTGCGCAGCCAATGTACAGCTCACCCTCATCCTCAGAGTCAAGGTTAAGCAGTATGTCACCTTTCAGCAAACCTTCTTTCAGGGCAAAAGCGCCCGTCATTCCCGTTTCCTCGTCGACGGTGAAGAGGGCTTCGAGGGGACCGTGCACCAGGTTTCCTGATTCGAGCACCGAAAGGATGGCGGCCACACCGATGCCATTGTCGGCCCCCAGGGTGGTGCCGTTTGCCTTTACCCATTCCCCGTCTATCCAGGGTTCAATGGGGTCTTTCTCAAAGTCATGCACTTTGTCGTTGTTTTTTTGCGGCACCATATCCAGATGCGCCTGCAGAATCAGTCCCTTCCGGTTTTGCATGCCGCCTGTTGCCGGCTTGCGGATGATGATGTTACCTGCCTGATCCTCCATGGTCTCCAGCCCCAGTTTATCCCCGAAATTGCGGACAAACTCAACCACCCGGCCCTCTTTCTTGGAGGGTCTCGGTATTTCCGTCAGTTTCCTGAAATTTTTCCAGATGCCCGATGGCTGCAATGCTTCGATGTTGGTATTCATATTATGCTTATTTTATAGATTTGTTATTCCTGATCATGCAACTCCGCCTGTCACCTGCAGAACAGATGTGTAATGATAAGGATAATCCTGAAAAATTCTAATGATTCTTGTCACAAAGAAAGGAATTGCGCGGAGATGCCGGAATTTCGCCCACCGTATCTGTGTGGTCTTTAAAAAAGAAACCGAAAGGCAAAAACAGGCGGTCAGGTGGAACAAATTGATTAATTTAGCGTTTTAATAATTCAAAAAGCCTGCCATGAGGTTGCTGTTAACCATATTCCTGGTGATGTCTCTCACCTTTACGTCCTTCTGCCAGTCTGCCGTGAAATGGTACTCTGTCGAGGAAGCCTTCGCTCTGGTTCAGAAGCAGCCCAGGAAGATAATGATCGATGTGTACACCGACTGGTGCAGCTGGTGCAAGGTGATGGACCGCAACACCTTCAGCCATCCGGTCATTGCCCAGTACCTGAACGCCAATTTTTACCCTGTCAAGTTCAATGCCGAGCAGAAGGAGGATGTGATCATACAGGGAACCACTTTTAAATTTGTGCCCGGCACCTCAAGGGGCTATCACGAGCTGGCCGCTTCGCTGCTGAACGGACAGCTGGCCTATCCGTCGGTCGTGTTCCTGGATGATGACCTCAGCATGATCCAGCCTGTTCAGGGCTATATACAGGCCAGGCAGTTTGACGGCATCCTGCGTTTCATCGGCGATGACCTGTTTAGAACCCAAACGTGGGAGTCATTTCAGTCGCATTACAATTCACCTATACCTGAATCAACTGAATCAGCCGCAGAGGCCGGTTCACCGGTCGCCGTGCCGGGACAATAAAAAATGGCAGCATCCTTCTCAGCCGTCAGTCAACAGTCATTCTGACAACCGTACCGTACTGAAACAACCTCAGGTTGGCGTCGGCAACCTGTTCCTCACCCAGGAGCACCCTGACAGTCGCCAGGTCGGGGATGCGGTAAAGCATCTCATTGTCAGTCTTCAGCGCTGTAACCCCCTGTTCCAGTCCCTCCGTTTTGTTGTTATTGGTGATCTCCATCACCACGGGTTTGCCGCCGTTCTCCCCTGCCTCAAGGAAACCCTCCCTGCCTGAAAAGGCAAACAGCACAACTCTTTCTGTTTCGCGCTGGCTTGAAGGAACATAATGAAAACTTCTTACATGCGTTTTCG
>JAXDCR010000207.1:0-3159 GCA_034677845.1 Bacteroidales bacterium
GCCATCACCTCGAGCGAGGCCGTGGTGATTCTGGCGTCCGTTTTGCCTGACAGCACCACCCGGAATCCCAGCTCGCGGAAAAAAGTGTTCCAGAAGGGGAACATCTGGTAGTAGTTGGTCAGTCCCCTTGGAATCCCGATTGTTATGACTTCCCTGTCGCCGGCAGGTGGCGTGCCCGGATGCCCTGCCGGTTCATCATAGCCTTCCAGCAGCAGCTTCTCGCGTTCCATGAACAGGTTTGGCACCTGCCGGGTGTCTTTTTTAAGGTCCTTCTTCTCATAGCGCTCGCAGATGCCGCCGTAGTAGAGCGGCTCGCTGCCGTCCGCGAAGCTCACCCGTTTGATCTCGCAGTGGTTGGCGCAGTGGTCGCAGATGAACGTGTCGGTCGAATATTGTATCTCGCTGATGTCGAATCCCCTGAAGCGCGACTCCCCCCGGCCGTTCATCTCCCGCCGGGCCAGCATGGCAGCGCCGATGGCGCCCGTGACGTCGAAGTGAGGGGGAATGGTGATGCGTTTGCCGGTGACCTTTTCGAAGGCGGCCACCACCGCCTTGTTGTTGGTGACCCCTCCCTGGAAAAATATCTTGTTGCCCACCTTCTTGCCCCTCACCACCCGGTTGAGGTAGTTCCCGACGATGGAGTATGCCAGTCCCGCTATCAGGTCATCGCGGCACTGGCCCTGTTGCTGGAAAGTGTTGAGGTCGCTTTCCATGAACACCGTGCACCGTTCCCCCAGTTTCACCGGCCTTGCCGATGCCAGTCCGCAGGCTTCGAACTCCCCGATGATGTCAACCCCCAGCTTGTCCGCCTGTTCCTCGAGGAATGATCCGGTACCGGCGGCGCACACCTTGTTCATCTCGAAGTCCACTATCACCCCGTTCTCTATGCGGATGTATTTGCTGTCCTGTCCCCCTATCTCGAATATCGTGTCCACCTCCGGGTCGAAGGCTATGGCTGCCGTGGCCTGGGCGGTGATCTCGTTCTGCACCGTGTCGGCCCCCACGAAGTCTCCTGTCAGGTATCTCCCCGACCCTGTCGTGCCCACCCCGCGGATGGTGAGGCGGTTCCCCGTCTCGGCATGTATCTCCCTCAGTCCCCTTTGTATCGCCTCCAGCGGTTTGCCGGCCGTAGGCAGGTAGCGGCGCGCCAGCACGCGGTTGTCGGCGTCTATCACCGCCAGGTTGGTGCTGAGCGATCCCACGTCGATGCCCAGCCAGGCGTCGGTTTTTTCCGTCCCGTTAAGGGCAAAAACGCTCTTGTCCACCGGCTGTCCCCCGTATGCAAGCTGTTCAAGCTGCTGTTGCGGTTTCCGGTTCGATTGCATGCAGCTTTCTAACCGGTCCGGGTCAAAGTCCCCTTTGGCAGCCGCATGGTTGTTCTCCAGCGTGTGCAGCACCGCCCCGATGGCGCCCATGGCGGCGTGGTGCAGCGGTATGATCAGCTCGCCGTCGCCGAGTCCGTACACCTCCCTGAAGGCGCGCACCATGCCGGCGTTGGCCGCCACACCGCCCTGGAAGGCCACGGGAGGCGTCAGGTTTCTGCCCCTGCCCACCGTTCCCCTGAAGTTGCGGGCCACGGCGAAGCAGAGACCCGCAATGATATCATGCACGGGAGTGGCCACCTGCTGCAGGTGAATCATGTCGCTTTTGGCGAACACCGAGCAGCGGCCGGCGATGCGCGGAGGCTTTTGAGACCGCAGCGCCAGCTCGCCGAATTCGTTCTCTATGGAGATGCCCAGCCTTTTGGCCTGCTGGTCGAGGAACGAGCCGGTGCCGGCGGCGCACAGGCTGTTCATGGCGAAGTCCGACAGGCGCGCTGCCTCGCCGTTGCGGCCCCGTTCCATGAAGATGAGCTTGGAGTCCTCCCCTCCCATTTCGATGATCGTTTTTATGTGGGGATACAGGCTGGCCACGGCCTGTGACTGTGCGATGATCTCGTTCACGTAGGCGGCGCCCATCCATTCGGCCGCCAGCCTTCCGCCGGTGCCGGTGAAGGCCAGGATGCCCGGAGGTCCGTCCAGCGAGGCCCTTATCTCACGGAATCTCCCGAGCAGCACCTCGTAGGGTCTGCCGTGGCAGTAATCGTAAAATTCACGGATGATTTCGCCCTTCCCGCTTATCAGCACAGTGTTCACTGAGATGGAGCCGATGTCGACGCCGATGTGTATCATACTTGCGTTGAATTGTGCAGGATGCAACGGGATACCGAAAGTAATGAATATTCGCGAAAGTAGCAAATCCACTCACCGGTCATCACTCACCGGCCAGCCACAGACCCGTTGAACACCTTAATCATATTTATATATGTAACATTTTTTCGTATGAACTTTTGCTAAAAATCACTTTTTTTAGAAGGGACTTTCGGCAGCAGCAAAAAAGCAGCTACGGAAACCGGGAACCCGGTATTGATATAAATCACATTAAACATTGTATAAGATCAACAGATATTTTATTCAACATCAACACAATGATTTCAACAAGTTTTTTGCCTGGCCGTATCAAGCATTGTCATTGATAAAGATTTTTAAGCGAAAAGATATAGAAATCAATAAACACTAAACAGTAGGATTTTTGAAGGCATAATTGAAAGGATCTGGTAAATAAAAAATGAAAATGAGAAGATATGCCGTAATGATGTTGATGATCTGCCTTATTTGCAGGTTTAATTTTGCACAGAACCATGATGATAATACCACATTTAACGTCACCCTTGACCATTTCATCACAGGAAGCGGTTTTACGTTAAACACAGAAGTCAATGTAAGAATTGAGGCTGATCAGAAACGAAATTTAGCCTTTGGAGTATTATACGATCATGAATACAATAGAATGCTTGGTGCCTCAATTCAATATGAAGCAATGGTTTTTCAGAATGCATCTCGGGAGATTCATATAAAACCGCACCTTTTTTACAATTTCATTTACAGGAAGATCACAATCCCGGAATTGGGGTCTAATTTGACATATTCAGGAAATCCGGCCACATATACTTCTCTGGAACATCATATTGGAATAGGAATTAGAAAAAAACTCTTAAAAAGCCTGTTTATGGATCTTGACTGTGGCTTTGGTGTATATTTGGGTGTAATGGTCTAAAAAAACTGGACAGGAATTTAATAACTTTAAAATTTCTGTCATATGAAAAGTACAAGACGATCA
>JAXDCR010000208.1:0-5914 GCA_034677845.1 Bacteroidales bacterium
CCTGCTTGTCATTGCGCTGACGACATTCTTATACATTCTCAGCAGGAATTTCAGGGTGCGCATCAGGGTGAGGGACGTGGCAGTCTTTATCCTCATGCTTTCATTCACGGGCGGACTATGGTTCATCCTGCAGATCCTCAACGGAAACCTGTCTGTCATAATGGACTTCATTGATTACCAGATACGGCTCTTCACCACTGAGGATGCCGGACATGGTGGCTTTCTGCTTTACCATGTCGTGGTGCTGCTGATCGGTGTGTTCCCGGCCTCCTTCTTTGCCCTGCCTTTACTTGCCGGCATCCGCAGACCTGAAACCGGCAGTTTTCTTGCAAACCATGCGCGACAGCAGGATTTCTGCCGGTGGATGCTGATACTTTTCTGGGTGGTGCTGGTGATTTTCACCATCGTGAGGACCAAAATAGTGCACTATTCCTCCCTCTGTTACTTTCCGCTGACATTCATGGCGGCATGGTCACTCATTCAGGGGAGAAGCAGCCACGGCAGATGGAAACGCATAACGGCTGTATCGGTAACCGCAACCGGCATCCTGCTGGCCATGGCAGTGGCGGCCGTGAGCCGTATCGACAGCTATAAGGACGTGATCCTTGAAAAAGGATGGATTGGCGATCCCTTTGCCCGGGCATGCCTGATGGCAGAAGGAGGATGGAAGGGATACGAACCTCTTGCCGTATTGCCCATGCTGGCCGGCATCATCGCCTTCGCCGGGAAATGGAGGCGCGGGCATAACCTTGCTGCCGTGGCCTGGCTGACCATATCCATGCCGCTGTTCATGTTCCTTTCGACAGTGTTCATTGTGCCGCGGGTGGAATCATATTCACAGGGCGCGGCCATCGAGTTCTTCGACTCGGTGAGCCATGAGGGTGCCTACCTGTCAACCCTGGGCTATAAAAGCTATGCGCACCTTTTTTACGGAAGACAGAAGGAACATGCCGGCATGCCATCCGGAAACAAAAACTGGCTGCTGGAGGGCGATACCGACAAAGTGGCTTATTTTGCCTCCAAAATAAACCGAAAGGATGAGCTGCTTGACAGGTACACGGAACTTGAACTGCTGTATGAAAAGAACGGATTTGCATTTTACAGACGCCTGCCTGACCTGAAACCATGATTAACGGAAAAACATTGGCGGTTGTGCTGCCGGCATACAATGCCGCCAGAACGCTTGAACAGACATACCGGGAGATACCCTTCGACATCGTGGACCATGTCATACTCGTTGATGACCTTAGCCATGACAACACCCTGCAAAAAGCCAGAGACCTTGGAATCAGCAATATAATCTCACACACTGAAAACAGGGGCTATGGAGCAAACCAGAAGACATGTTATGACAAGGCACTTGAGCTGAACGCGGATATTGTGGTGATGCTGCACCCCGACTATCAGTATTCTCCAAGGCTGATCCATTCGATGGCCTACCTGATAGCCAACGGTGTGTACGAGGTTGTGCTGGGTTCCAGGATCCTCGGGAAAGGGGCACTGAAGGGCGGAATGCCTTTATACAAATATGCGGCCAACCGGTTGCTCACCTTCATACAAAATCTGCTGATGAACCAGAAGCTGTCGGAGTATCATACAGGATACCGGGCTTTTTCTGCGGATGTGCTCCGGAAGATAAACTACAGGCTGAATTCAGACGATTTTGTATTCGACAACCAGATGCTTGCCCAGATATTTTATGCAGGTTATGAGATTGCCGAGATCACCTGTCCCACCCTTTATTTTGACGATGCTTCTTCCATAAACTTCAGCCGCAGCGGGATATACGGACTTGGCGTGCTGAAGGTTTCATGCTCCTATCTGCTGCAAAAACTGGGCTTGTGCCGCTTCCCGATCTTTTGTGACGTGAAAAAGTGACTAAAATGGTGGTTTATGTCCCCCATTCATCCTACTTTTGAAGGCAACCCATCATTCCGTTTGTGAAACACGAAGTAAACGCCAGACAGGGACTCGTGCCTGCCAACCCGTTCCGCAGGATAATCAACCAAACCATCAAGGCATTAAAGACTTATAAACCATATGAACCACCCATGCAATGGCTTATGCACAAAGAGGCATAATTGTTTTTTTGTTCCTTGTGATATGCAGTTAGCTTAAAAATAATAACATAAATATTAAATAATCATATGAACGGCATAGCATACGGCACCCTGGCCATAGCGGCCCTGATCGGGCTGCAGGGGTGCCAGTCGCCGGACAAACGCACCGGCATTGACAACGACAGCATCATGATCAAACTGAATGACTTTGCAAGGGTCTCCCTGACGGCTGACCTTGGCAGCCTGAATGAAAATGAAAGGCAGATGATACCCCTGCTGATACAGGTGGCGGATATCATGGACGGGATTTTCTGGCAGGAAGCATACGGGAACAAGGATGCCCTGCTTGCATCAATAGCGGATGACGGACTCCGCCAGCTGGTGATGATCAATTACGGTCCGTGGGAGAGGCTGAATGACGACAGGCCATTCATCGATGGAACAGGTGCCAAGCCTGCCGGGGCAAACTTTTACCCGGCTGACATGAGCCGGGAGGAATTTGAGCAACTGGAAGACAGCGGCAAGACGAGCCTGTACACCCTGATCAGACGCGATAGCGCCGGGAAACTGACCGTGGTGCCGTACCATGAGGCATTTGGCACCGAGGTGCGGAAAGCCTCGGAACTGCTGCTGCAGGCAGCGGAGCTGGCGGAAGGGGGACTCAGGACGTATCTCCGCCAGCGGGCGGAGGCCTTTCTTTCAGATGACTACTATTCCAGCGATATGGCGTGGATGACCATGAAAGACAACCGGATAGATTTTATCACGGGTCCCATTGAAACATACGAGGACAAGCTGTATGGCTACAAAGCTGCGCACGAGTCATTCGTGCTCATTAAGGATATGGAATGGAGCCGGCGGCTGGAAAGATTTGTTGGCCTGCTGCCCGCACTGCAGGAAAGCCTGCCCGTGGCAACACCATACAGGAAGGAAAAACCGGGCAACAGCTCTGACCTGGCTGTGTATGACGTCATCTACTACGCGGGGGACTGTAACGCGGGCAGCAAGACAATCGCCATCAACCTGCCCAACGATGAAAAGGTGCAGGCTCAGCTGGGCAGCCGGCGCCTGCAACTTAAGAATGCCATGCAGGCCAAGTTCGACAGGATACTGGTGCCAATCGCCGGTGAGGTGATATCGGAGGAGCAGCTTGCCAACATAAACTTTGACGCTTTCTTCACAAACACCATGTTTCATGAGATCGCCCACGGACTGGGGGTCAGCATCACCATAAACGGCAGGGGAACGGTGCGCGAAGCGCTGAAGGAGCATTATACCATCCTGGAGGAGGGGAAAGCCGACATAGTCGGACTTTACCTGGAAAGCCGGTTGCAGGAGATGGGTGAGCTTGACATTGACATGACGGATGAATATGCCACTTTTCTCGCAGGCATTTTCAGGTCAATCCGTTTCGGAACCTCCAGCGCCCATGGCATGGCAAACCTGATCCGCTTCAACTATTTCAAGGAAAAAGGCGCCTTCAGCCTTGACAGCGAAGGGAAGTACATTATCGATGAGGCAAAGATGAAGGAAGCCATGATCTCTCTGTCATCCCTTATCCTGACGCTCCAGGGTGACGGCGACTACGACGGTGCCGCGGCATTCATCAGACAGTATGGTTTTATGGACCCTGACCTTGCCGGTGCACTGCAGCGCATTGAAACCAGGGACATACCGGTTGACATCGTTTTTGACCAGGGGCCGGAAGTGCTGGGACTATAGTGTCTTTTCCATGGCACAGCTCAAGGTTATACGGGCTTCCGCCGGATCGGGCAAAACCTGGAGGATCACTCATGAATACCTGTCATGGGTGATCCGCGACCCGGACAGCTTCAGCCACATCCTTGCCGTGACATTTACCAACAAGGCCACAGAGGAAATGAAAGGCCGGATCATCCGCGAACTGCATAACCTGGCCTCAGGAAGGGATTCGAAACATCTGGAGGGCCTGATCAAAGAAATGCGGAAGGATGAGGCGTGGCTTCGCAGGCAGTCGCGTCTGGTCCTCCACCGGATGCTGCATCAGTACTCACGCTTCTCGGTCAGCACAATTGACAGTTTTTTCCAGAGCATCATACGGTCCTTTACCAGAGAGCTGGGTATCCAGAGCGGCTATTCTATTGAGGTTGACATGAAAATGCTGGTGCCGGAGCTGGTGGACAGGCTGCTCGAGGAGGCAGGCAAAGACGGGAAACTGCTGGAATGGCTCACGCGTTTTTCAGAAGCGCAGGTTGAAAGGGGTGATAACTGGAACTTCAGGGAAAAGATTAACCTGCTGGGCGAGGAAATTTTTAAGGAGACATACGGCATGGTCGCGGATGCTGATAACCTGGCAGGCAGGGGAAGAGAGGTGCTTTTGCCGCTGCAGCAGAGTCTTGGCAACCTGCGTATTAAGCTGGAAAAGGAATATGCCGCCATCGGAAGGCAGGCTGCTGATGCCATTGAAAAGCACGGCCTGCAGGTTGACGACTTCAAGGGTAAGACCAGGGGGCCAGCAGGCTTTCTTTGCCGGCTGAGCGGAGGTGGCTTCATAAAACCCACGCAGACGGCCGCTGAGGCGGCAGAGGATGAGTCCAGCTGGGTAATCCTGAAGGCTCCCAACAGGGAACGGGCTTTGCACCTGGCAAAGCAGGTGCTGATGCCTCTGATGAAGCAGGCGCTAAAACTATACCACGACAATGGCAGGGATTACCACACCGCCACCGAAGCGCTGAGGAACCTGTTCACCCTCGGCATCCTGACAGACCTGTCGCGGCACGCAGGGGAATGGTGCAATGAAAACAACGCCTTCCTGCTGCCCGAAGCCCCTAACTTCCTCCACAGGATCATAAGGGAGAATGACAGTCCCTTTATCTATGAAAAAACCGGCAGCTGGTACAATCATTTCATGATCGATGAATTCCAGGACACGTCTGAGCTTCAATGGGAAAATTTCAAACCGCTGATCAGCAACAGCCTTTCTGTTGACTGCGACAACCTTGTCGTGGGAGATGTGAAGCAGTCCGTCTACCGCTGGCGCAACAGCAACTGGGAGATCCTTGCCAGCAGGATCAGCGGTGATTTTGAAGGACAATGGCTCAGCCATGACAACCTGCCTTACAACCGGCGTTCGGGACGCCGGCTGGTTGCCTTCAATAACAGCTTTTTCCATCATGCGGCAGGGATACTGGAAGAAGACTTCCGCAGACTGGCCGTGGAGGCCGGGGCAGTCGCCACAGGAACCTCGCCTGCAATAACGGGTATCTATTCCGATGTCATGCAGCTGTCACCCGGGGAAATCAGCACGGAAGGATACGTGCAGATACAATTCATTCCCAACGGAAATGCCATAACATTCGAAAGGGAGACAAACAGCCGGCTCCTTGCCTGCATCGGTGATCTTATGAAAAGAGGCTATGCCATGAACCGGATGGCTGTCATAACACGCACCAACAGGGAGGCCCGAAAGCTTGCTGAATTCCTGCTTTCAACCAGCACAAAGGATGCAGGCCTGCCCCGGCCGCTGGATGTCATCTCGGACGAGGCGCTTTGCCTGGGTAACTCCCCGGTAATTTCATTCCTGGCAGCCCTGTTGCGCTACCTGGTATACCCGGACGACAGCATTAACAAATACTTCCTGTGGCGGGAATACAGGCACCGGTTTGGCATCAGCGATGCTTTTGCCCCGGCAGAGGGAGGTTCAGAAATTTCACCGCAAGAAGGTGACTTATCTGTCACCTGGCAGCAGAACTTTGAACAATGCATGCCGCGGGAGCTGGTGGAGTTCACCTCCGCTTTTCCGAGCAGTTCCCTGCCGGAAACGGTCAGCAGGCTTTCCGGGATCTTTAACCTCGGAAAACATGCAGGGGACAGGA
>JAXDCR010000209.1:0-8895 GCA_034677845.1 Bacteroidales bacterium
GGGGCCCAGGACCCGTTTTCTTTACGTAATTGACGGGCGATTCAAACAAAAACACACACGACAGGGTGCGTCAGGACTGGACGGCAACGCCAGAGATCGTTTTCGGGCTGAACATGAACTTTGACTACAAGGGTTTTGACCTTTCTTTGAATTGGCAGGGCCAGTCCCGTGCCAAAGCACCTGGTCTGCAGACCTTCAATTTTGATCCTGTTCAATGGGGTAACTTCAATCCATGGTTGCTGGAGGACGGATGGACACCTGACAATCCGGATGGAAGCAAGCCAAGACCGGGTTTAACCAGTACGGAAGGTTTCAACGGCACTGAATTCATCTATTTTGACAGGACCTACTTACGGCTGAAAAATATCCAGTTGGGTTATACACTCCCCAGAAATGTGGTTTCTAAAATAAGAGTTGACGGATGCAGGGTTTACCTCTCCGGAACAAACTTGTTCTCCATCGATAAACTGAAAGATCTGGGTGTGGATCCTGAACAGATCACGCAAAACACAGTGCCGCCGGAAAGGATTATAAACCTTGGTCTTACCTTAACATTTTAAATTTCTGAGACATGAAAAAGATACTATCCTTACTTTTTATATTTTCATTATTTGTGGGGTGCGAGAAAGATTTTCTTGAGGTTCCGCCCCTGGACAGAATTTCAGAGAATGCAGTGTGGACTGACCAAAACCTGGTGCAGGCCTTTGTCAATGCACAATATAATGTGGTCCAGGACCATTTTGGTAACAACCTTCATTATTATGCCGATGAAGCTTATTCTCCGTATAATCCTGGAGGAAGCTGGCATTTTCGTCAAAATACTCTTACGCAGGACGTCAGCCTTTCTGGCGAACTGAATTTATGGAATACAGCTTATTCATATCTGCGCAACATCAACATTTTCTTTGAGAAAATTGAGAATACCCAGGGTTTTGATGAAAGCGTGGTTTTATCCATGAAAGGTGAAATGACCTTTCTCAGAGCATACATTTATCAAATCCTGCTATACTCCTATGGTGGGGTTCCGATCATTGACAAGGTCTTCAAATTGGATGAGGATCTGACTGGAATAACCAGAAACTCATACCAGGAGGTGTTCAACAAGATCATGGCTGACCTGGATTTTGTGATTGAAGAATCCAACCTTCCTGATAAGCAAAGCGGTTCCAACTGGGGCAGGGCAAGCAAGGATGTGGCCAGGGCAATGAAGTCAAGATTGCTGCTGCGTGATGCAAGTGCCTATTATACACCCGTTCCGAGCGTTGCCAAATGGCAGGCTGCATCCGATGCTGCCTGGGAGCTTATTGACAGCAAACGGTACTCGCTTTGGACAGGTGATTATGCTAAAATGTTTCTGACAGCAGGTAACAGTGAAGCTATCTGGCAAAAACTGCGCACCACAGCCAGCAGCACCAATTATCCTTATTTTGCCAATGCTCCGACGGTGGGAGGCTTTGGAAACCACCAACCTACCGAGAATCTTTCTCAGGCATATGAAATGACCAACGGGGAATTGCCTTACCTTACCGAAGGTTCTTTGACTCCTGTCATAAATCCGGCCTCCGGCTTTGACTCGACCCAGTATTGGGTAAACCGGGATGCCAGGTGGTATGCCATGTTCGGTTATAATGGCCGCATCTGGGGTTCTGGCACAATCTATACCTGGAAAGGGGTAGTATCGCAAGACCTTTCCTATACAGGTTATTATACTGTTAAATATATCGATCAGGCAGGTCCCTGGGCCTCAAACTACCCCTATACAACGCCTTATACGATTTACAGGTACGCTGAAATTTTACTGAATTATGCAGAAGCACAGTTTGAACTGGGCTTCGAGGACGTGGCAAGGGATTATTTGAACATGATCCGCCGGCGTGCCGGTCAGCCCGATATCTCTGCTTCAGTTACCGGTTCAGAATTAAGAAATAAAATACGCCATGAAAGAAGGGTCGAATTTCCATATGAAGGCCTCCGGTATTATGACATCAGAAGGTGGGATATTGCAGAAGAAGTCAGCAAAATTCCTATTATCGGCATGCAAATAACGAATCTGGGCACCAAAGCAAGTCCCGGCCCCTATAATTATAAATGGGTCGAATTGCTCCCAGGTTTCTGGGATGACAAACAATTCCTGATTCCGATACCATATGCGGAAATTCAGAAGAGTGGGGGAAGCCTGGCGCAAAACCCCGGGTACTGATCGATTAAGTTGGTAATAAAATTTTTGATTATGAATAAAGCCGGCAGATTAGGTTTTGGAATCTGTCGGCTTTATAATTTTTACATGAAGAACCTTATCATCAATCAGATTGCCTTGACTGAGAACATTAGAATGAAATCATTCAGAATTATACTGTTAGAAAATATTTGGATTCCCTCATAATTATCAATCTAAATTCTAAACGCATTTGATGAAATTGTGCAGGTCTCTGCAATCATTGAAAATAAAAACCTAATAATATGAAAAGAAGGAATTTTATCAGGACAACAGGTGTAGCAGGTGCATTCTTTTTCATTGCCACTCCGGAGTCCTTAAAAGCACTGGCCGAAGGCAAATTGCAACCCGGCCTGGAGAACAGTTTTGTAAACCCTTTACGATCTGATGGACCCTGGGTGGTCTGGCACTGGACAAACGCCAACCAGACAAAGGAAGGGATTACCAGCAACCTGGAAGGCATGGCAAAAGTCGGTGTGGCAGGCGCCACGCTGTTTAGCTTTCCTCCCAGCGGAAGTACGGTAGTGGAGAATCCTGCAGCCCCTCTGACACCTGAATGGTTTGATCTGGTGAACCATGCCGTTACAGAGGCAGGCCGCCTGGGCATCACCCTTGCCATACAGATAAGCGCAGGCTGGGCAACTGCAGGAGGATCATGGATACCTCCTGAACTGTCACAGCAGCAGATCGTGTGGAGTGAGCAGACCATTGAAGGTGGCAAACGGTTCAGGGGAGTTCTTGCCAGGCCGCAGCGCGCTTCGGCAGGATCGCAGGGCGGGAGGCAGGAAGCCTCCAATGAAAGCTGGAATAATTATTACCGTGAGCTTAACGTGCTTGCTTTTCCGGTTCCCCCGGACTGGGGAGAAACCAATATTAACCGCAATGCCAGGGTAACCACTAATTTGCCGGTATCTGACCTGCAGAAACTGGTTGACCTGAACAACAGGGAAAGTGTGTTGAACACCGATCAGGCGGGCTGGATACAATTTGAATTTGAAAAGCCGTTTACATTGAGGTCGGTGACCATGAACCCGGGCAGCTACAACCGGCCTGCCCACAGCATGGAAGTCCAGGCCAGCGATGACGGTAGCAGCTTCAGGAAGATCGGTAACCTGGAAGCTATGATGAACAGCTGGCAGAGCAGGACACCTGTATTAACCCACACTATTCCCCAAACATCAGCAAGGTATTTCAGGTTTGTTTACAATCCGGGACCTCCGATTGGCTACGATGAACATATGCAGGCCGGATCCTATCGCGGGGCACAAACCGGGGGTGGCGGCTTTGGCACTCCTCCGGCGACAGGGACAACTCCCGCCGGAGTCGCGCCGTTGGTAACACCGGTTGCTGCGCCTGCTCCCGCTGCACCTGTAAAAATGCTCGACACTATTGACCGGATCACCATTACCTGCATGGGATTGTCAAGTACTCCGGTGGTTCATCATTGGCAGGGTAAGACAGCGTTGATATGGGGCCGAAGCAGGAGGATCACGTCTGAAGAAATGCCTGCCAGTGCCTGTATACCACTGGCAAGCATTATTGACATCAGTGACAGGATGGAGCCGGACGGTACCAGTGACTGGCAGCCACCGGCCGGAAAATGGAAGATCATGCGCTTTGGTTACACCACGATGGCAAGGACTAACGGTTCGGGAATCGGACAGGGACTTGAAGCAGATAAGTTCAGCCGTGAGGGAGCACGTATTGCCTTTGAAGGCTGGTACGGCAAAATCCTTGAACATGTAGGGCCAAGGCTTTCCGCCAATGTTGTGAAAATGCTCAATGTAGACAGCTGGGAATGCGGTTCACAGAACTGGTCACCTGTGTTCAGGGATGAATTCAGGGCACGCAGGGGTTATGATACGGGCAAATACCATCCTCTTATGGCCGGCATCCCGGTTGAAAATGCAGACATTACGGAAGGATTCCTGGTTGACGTGCGCCGCACCATCGCCGATCTTATCAGCGACAATTTTTTTTCAGAACTCAACAGGCTTGCACATTCAAAGGGATCATTGGTAAACACCGAAGCTGTTCCTCCCGGAATGATGTCAGACGGCATCCTTGTCCATAAAAACGTTGATGTGACCTCAAGCGAGTTCTGGGTGGATGCATGGCAGAACTGGAAACCCTGCGATATTGCCGAGGCTGCTTCCGGAGCTCATATATACGGTAAACAGATAGTCATGGCTGAGGCATTCACCGGTGGCGGCGACTGGAAAGAACATCCATATGACCTCAAGGCAATGGGAGATATGCATTTTGCTGACGGAATCAACCGGTTTATGATACACCTCTGGGCTGCACAGCCGTTCCCCGGTCGCAAACCCGGTGTGACCGGAGCTGCAGGTACGTATTTCAATGAACACACCACATGGATAAAGCCTGGCAGGGCATGGGTCGATTATATCCGGAGGGCCCAGTCGCTGCTGCAGTCAGGCAAAACTGTCTGTGATGCTTTGTATTTTATCGGAGAGGAAGTTCCATGTCGGGCACTTATTCCTCCGAGTTACGGAAGCTATTACTTTACCGATCCGCCATTACCGGAAGGCTATGATTATGACTCGATCAATCAGGATGCGCTGTTAAATCTGACCAGCGTAAGGAATGGCCTGATAGTTCTTCCAAGCGGTGTAAGCTACAGGGTGCTTGTCATGCGTCCTGACAGGCTGATTACACCTCAGCTTGCCAATAAGATAAGAGACCTTGTCGCTGCCGGGGCTCAGGTGGTCGGTCCCAAACCCATAGGGTCCCCCAGCCTCGAGGGTCATGAAACTGCAAACGAAGAAGTCAAGGCAGTTGCAGAGGATCTCTGGGGTAATATGGACGGGAAAAATATCACTGAAAAAATTTATGGCTCAGGCCGCATATTCTGGGGCATGTCCATGAAGGAAGTAATGGACAGGATAGGTGTTGAACCTGATGTACTTTTCCTTAATCAGCGTGAAACTGCAAACGGGAATCCTTATAAAGCCACATCCTATGAACCTCACGGCATTAATCCGACTCTTTACGGCGCTGAACGCAAGGGATGGGGATTCATGTGGAACCACCGTACCAACAAAGGTTATGATTTCTTTTTCCTTTCCAATCAGGAACAGGTTGCCCTTTCAACCGAAGTCAGCATACGGATGAGTGGCAGGGTACCGGAATTATGGTACCCCGACACGGGGAGAATTGAGGATGCTCCGGTATGGCGCGAAGATAATGGCCGTACGGTCATTCCGGTTGAGTTTGATCCTGCCGGGTCTATGTTTGTCATGTTCCGCAGGCCTTCCTCAGGGGTTGACCAGGTGGTCGAAGTTTCGGGGGGGAAACAGGCGGGCGGCAGTAAACTGAGGCTTAAAGTAACGCCAGCCGGTCTGGAAAAACTGGCAGGGGAGAACGGACAATGG
Source organism: Bacteroidales bacterium (assembly GCA_034677845.1). GTDB lineage: Bacteria > Bacteroidota > Bacteroidia > Bacteroidales > UBA10428 > UBA5072. The sequence continues at coordinate 5,611 of JAXDCR010000209.1, forward strand.
AACCTGAAGACAAAGTCGGGGAAAAACATTACAGTCACTGCAAGTGACATTCCTGCACCAGTGGGCATTGAGGGCGAATGGGAGTTAAGTTTCCCTTTGCTGACCGGTGTCAATAAAAGGTTAAATATGGGACTCGGATCCTGGACAGATCAGGATGATGAGGATATCAAGTACTTTTCAGGTACCGCAACTTATGCGAAACGGATCTCGTTGACCGAACAACAACTGGCAGGAGGCAGGAAGCTTTACCTTGACCTGGGTGAAGTGAAAAATCTGGCGGAGGTCAGGATAAACGGAAAAAATTTGGGTGTGGCCTGGAAACCGCCGTACAAGGTGGACATCACCAGTGTTGCAGTGGCAGGAGAAAACCGGATAGAGATAGAGGTGACCAATACCTGGCACAACAGGCTTGCCAAGGATGCGGAATTACCTGAGGCGGAACGTCAGACCTGGGTAAACGGTGGCAGCGTAAGAGCCGGATCCGCACTTGTTCCTGGCGGATTGCTGGGTCCCGTTACACTTGAGACCTTCATCAGGGTGTAATCTATGCGATGCCCCGGCGCTCAGTTCGCCGGGGTATTATTTAATTGTGCCGGCCTTTGAATTTTTTTTGCTGATCTGTGATCTTTCGAATGGCAAAAGTTTTCTTTACCTTTTGACTTACTGAGTACTTAATAAACAGGAGACACCTGTGAAATTATTCCAGTAAAACTCAACTTTGTGATCATGCGGGCCAGGTGAGTGACTTGTTAATTTTAAATCGTGTCCTGACACCCCATAAAAAATAAATAAAATGCATATGAACCACCCATGTCAAATGCCGGACACAACTAAGTGAAGCGATCTCACGAGCGAAGCGAGTAACCAATAATGTTAATCTATGTGCACATACATTATTTAACTATCTTATAATTAATCATTTAATGATAAAATAAACGTATGAACCCTCCATGTTTTGAAAACACAAACAAGCATGAAAATAATTTTTAAACATGGAGGTTCCATGTGACCTTAAAAATTTAAATTATTTACACATGAAAAAGAATAAATCATGTTCTGAGTTACCTTCAAGGATTTTGACGGTTATTTTGGTCCTTTCGGCCATAGTATCATTTGCTTCACTGCTGACGATGACCGGATGCACGGGAGGTTCCGGCAAGGGATATGTAAGAGTCACAGAACTGCGGACAGACAACATGGACAATCCGTTGGGTCTGGATGAGGTGCCGGTTTTCGGCTGGAAGATATCGTCCAACATTGTCGGCATCAAACAGATGGCCTACCAGATAAAGATCTACGAGGAGAAGGCCGAAGGTGAGCCCGTATGGAATACAGGCAGGGTTGAAAGCGATAGATGCGCCAACGTTGAACTGGATTATTCCCAGGCCACCAACCTGAAGGATGAAACTGATTACGTGTGGACGGTCACCGTGTGGGACAACCGGGGTGAGGAGCATGAGGCGGAGGAAACGGGAGCCTTTTCGACGGGACTCGCATACGAGTTGTGCACGTATAACGATGTGGATTTTGACAACACCAAAGATGCCACTTTCGGTAGTGAAGCCACTTACATTGGCAGTCCGGAAATACCTCTTGACGCGGATGCGCTGACCGTATACCGGATGTCATACAATTTCCGGATCAGCGAAAACGGAACGCAAGCGGGCTTTGTATACGGCGCCAACGATTACAGGCTGAGCAACGCCATGTACAATGATTTTCTGATAGAAGGCGAAAACTATGTCAACGTGGTGGTTGACATCTCACAGCTGAAGGCAGGCACCGGTCCCGCCCAGGTCAAGGTGTACCGCAAAGGGTACGGACCGCAGGACTATCAACAGGAAAACCATACGAGCCTGCTGGCAACCTATGATCTGGTAAATATGGATACGGCAAACATGTATGACGTGCACACCATGTCCCTCACCTGCAGCGGGGCCAACCTCACCGAATGCATGCTTGACAGTGTCGGTTTCATCACAGCTGCCGCCGCAACTTCCCCTTCCGGAGGCTTGCCAGGTGCCATGCCCGGCGGTGTTCCTCCGGGGGGCGCAGGAGCCCCTGCGGCGGCCGGAGGCGGAAACCGCGGCATCACAACTGTTCAGGGAGGGGCACCGTCCATCGGCGGCATGCCGGGTGGTGCGGCACCGCAGGGCGGGGCGCCGGGCGGAGCGCCGGGCGGAGCGCCGGGGGGAGCGGCCTTTGGAGGAATGGCGGGCGGCTTTGGCGGGCGCGTGCAAAGTCCTTCCCTTACGGTGAACCCGACGGGCAGGACAGGGGATATGTGCAAGTATCCCCGGCTTAACGACATTGGTTTTTACGCAGACGGTGAAGCTGTTTTCAGCAACGTATCTGTTAGGCATTATAACCTTCCGAGGTCTGAAGTTTTCGGAGCGGAAACCGGGGCTACCTATAGGATATTTGAGGGACTGAAAGGCGTAACCCTTGAAGGTGACAAAATAATAGTGTCAAACACCCTTGTGTACGCTGACCCCTCCTATGGATCGGAGCCCATGGTGCGCACTGAATTCACGACTGAAAGTGCTTCTGCGATCACCGACGCAAAACTGTACGTGACTTCCAGGGGCATCAACCAGTTCTTTATCAACGGCAGAATGGTCGAAAGTGATGTGATTTACCATACCGACGAAAAAGGCAATACATATTCAAGGGATTACCTGGCACCGGGAATGATCCACTTTTACGGAACCATGCGGTACACGACCTATGACGTGGCGGACATGCTCAACAGAAACGGCGATAATGCCATGGGTGCCATCATCACACCCGGGTGGTGGGGCGATGAGTACGTTTTTGAGCCCAGAAATTTCAACTGGTACGGTGAGGAATGGGGTGTGCTGGCAAAACTTGTCATAAAATATGAAGACGGAACCAGACAAGAGATTGTGACGAATGAGAGGGACTGGAAGTCCTATCTTGACGGTCCCGTCACCTATTCAAGCCTTTACCACGGGGAGTACTACGATGCCACAAAGGAAAATGCACTGTCAACCGGTGCGGCGGGAGCAAGCGGCTGGTCAACCGTTGAATATGACGATTCCGACTGGAAGCCTGCCGATTATGCTGCCACTGCGCACGTCAACTTTGACAACCCGGATTACCTGGGAAGGGTGGATTATCCCGCACATGTGGTGGATGTGCTGGAAGGAAAACTTATAAACACCCCTTCGACAAAATTCCTGGACAATCCCGAAAGGACCGTGTACATTTACGACATGGGTACAAACATGGTCGGTGTTCCGGTCATTACCTTCAATAAAACCC